>NZ_JBMDXJ010000320.1:0-2355 GCF_048594945.1 Pseudactinotalea sp.
GGCTGCGCCGCCTCGGGGAGAGCCTGGGGGCGGCGCGCTCATCCGCGGTCAGCCGTGCCGCGGTCGAGAAGACGTATCCGGGCGCGACCACGTGGCTGCTGCGCCGCACCTCGACGCAGTGGTGCATCGCCGTCGGAGCGGTGCTGCTGGTCGGCCTGTTGCTGTGGCAGACGCGATGAGCACCGGTGGCGATCCTTCGGAGCCGTACGGCGCCGTGGGCCGCGAACGGAACGGCGGCGAAGGCACGCGCGCGCCGAGGTCACTGCAGTGGCACCCGGGCGGCCCTGTGGTGGTGCGGCCGAACAAGTTCCTGACGGCGGGATACCTCCTGGCAGCCGTGGTCCTCGTGGTCGTCCTGCTGACGCAAGATCTCGGGCTGCCGTTCGTCTGGTGGCTCCTCGGCGCCCTGCTGGTGTTCCTGCTGATCGTGGTGGCCGAGACGCTTGTCGGCGAGGTTCGCGTGGACAACCTTGGCATCACGCGGCGGTCCCTGCGCGGCACCCGCTCGTATGGTCGTGAGGATCTCGACCTGCCCGTGTTGCACACGTACATGCGGTCCAGTCGCTCCGGTCGCCACCCCGTGCTGCGGCTGACCATCCGGCGTCTCAGCGGGCGGTACGGCTTCCAGCTCACGTCCGACCTGTACTCGGCCGACACCGTGGACAGGCTCGCCGGTCTCGTGAACGCGGTGCGTGTCTCGGACCCTCGGCCTGCCGACGTCGAGGCCCGTTACCCGGGCTCCACCCGCCCGTGGCAGCGGCACCCGGTGCTGTTCGTCATCACCGTGATGGTCGTGACCGTGGTCGTGTCGATGGTCGCTGTGACGGTGTCGGTGTGAGCGACGTCGGCCCCGGGGTCGGCCCGCACCCGCTGCCCTGGCCGGAGGATCCACGACTGGACCCGGAGCTGCTCGAGCACGGCGACCACCGCAACGTCGCCGACGAGTTCCGGTACTGGCGGCTCGAGGCGATCGTCGCAGAGCTGGACACGCGCAGGAATCCGCTGCACGTGGCGATCGAGAACTGGGGCCGCGACTTCAACATCGGCTCGGTGGTCCGCTCCGCCAACGCCTTCAACGTGGCCGGCGTCCACGTGATCGGGCGGCGGCGCTGGAATCGCCGCGGTGCGATGGTCACCGACCGTTACCTGACCGTGCACCATCACGAGGACGTCGCGGCCTTCGCGGCGTGGGCCGCCGCGGCCGGCATCCCCGTGCTCGGCATCGACAACGTGCCCGGCTCGGTGCCGCTCGAGGGCCGCGAGCTGCCGCGCGCGTGTGCGCTGCTGTTCGGCGAGGAGTCCGCCGGCCTCACGCCCGAGGCGCAGGCAGCCTGCGAGGCGGTCCTGCACATCACCCAGCACGGCTCCACCCGTTCGATCAACGCCGGCGCCGCCGCCGCGGTGGCGATGTGGGCGTGGGCGATCCAGCACACGTGAGGCCTGCACCGCGCGAGGCGCACCGGGGATCGGCGTCCGGCCACCGGCCCTGGTTACCCAGCGCCTGGCGACGGTGCCAGACTGGACCCGTATCCCGCCGTCGTTCATGGAGATTCACATGCCCATCGCAACCCCCGAGGCCTACGCCGACATGATCGACCGGGCGAAGGCTGGTTCCTTCGCGTACCCGGCGATCAACATCACGTCCTCGCAGACGATCACCGCGGCCCTGCAGGGCTTCGCCGAGGCGGAGTCCGACGGCATCATCCAGGTCTCCGTCGGCGGCGGCGAGTACGCCTCCGGCGCCACCATCAAGGACCGCGTGACCGGCTCGCTCGCGCTCGCGGCCTACGCCACCGAGGTGGCCAAGAACTACCCGATCCAGGTCGCCATCCACACGGACCACTGCGTCAAGGGCAACCTCGACTCCTGGGTCCGCCCGTTGCTGGAGATCGAGGCCAAGCAGGTCGCCGACGGCGGTCTTCCCACCTTCCAGTCGCACATGTACGACGGCTCCGACGTGCCGCTCGAGGAGAACCTCGTGATCGCCGCTGAGCTGCTCGAGCTCTCGCAGGCCGCGCGCACGATCCTGGAGATCGAGGTGGGCGTGGTCGGCGGTGAAGAGGATGGTCACGAGGCCGAGATCAACGACAAGCTGTACACCACGGTCGAGGACGGCCTTGCCACGGTCGAGGCGCTCGGGTCGGGGGAGAAGGGCCGCTACCTGACCGCGCTCACCTTCGGCAACGTGCACGGTGTGTACAAGCCGGGCGCCGTCAAGCTCCGCCCCGAGATCCTCAAGGAGATCCAGGACGAGGTCGGCTCAAAGCTCGGAAAGTACAAGCCGTTCGACATCTTCTTCCACGGTGGCTCCGGCTCGACCGCGTAGGAGATCTCCGCGGCCGTGGACTTCGGTGT
>NZ_JBMDXJ010000321.1:0-10756 GCF_048594945.1 Pseudactinotalea sp.
ATCGACGTGCCGGCGACCACCGGCCGCGCCGATTCCGGCGACATCGAGATCGACCTCGTCGAGCTGCTGACCGACGTGGCCGGCCTGGCTGCTGACGCGGGCAAGGGCGTCGCCATCTTCATCGACGAGATGCAGGATCTCGAGCCCGACGACGTCTCCGCGCTCTGCGCGGCGTGCCACGAGCTGTCCCAGTCGGGTCTGCCGCTGATCGTGGTTGGCGCTGGGTTGCCGCACCTGCCGGCGGTGCTGTCGGCCTCGAAGTCCTACAGCGAGCGACTGTTCCGGTACACCCGCATCGACCGGCTCGATCGGGCAGCCGCCGACCTCGCGTTGAGCGTGCCCGCCTCGGAGGAGGGGGCGGAGTTCGACGACGGCGCACTCGCCGCGCTCTACGAGCGCACCGCCGGCTATCCCTACTTCGTGCAGGCCTACGGCAAGGTCGCGTGGGCTGTCGCGCCTCGGTCTCCGATCACCGCCGACGATGTTCGCGTGGCTGCACCTGAGGCCGAGGTCGAGCTGGCGGTCGGCTTCTTCGGCTCCCGCTACGAGCGCGCCACCCCGGCCGAGCGCGAGTACCTCCGCGCCATGGCCGACGTCGCGCTGGAGGCGACCAGCGACCAAGGTGAGGTTGACGCAGTCCCGACCTCCGCCGTCGCCAAGGTTCTGGATCGGACACCGCAGTCGCTCTCGCCGGCACGTGACGCGCTGCTCAAGAAGGGACTGATCTACTCCGGCGAGCGCGGGAAGATCGCGTTCACGGTCCCCCACTTCGGCCGCTACCTGCGCGCCAGCGCCTGAGGGTGCCGGTGCCGCGTGTCGAACCTGGTGAGGCGCACGCCAGGACGTCGTCAGCCCGAGGCGGCGGTCAGGATGCGGTCGATCCAGATGTCGAGCCGCTCACCGCTCGCGCGGCTGATCGTCAACTCTTGCGCACGGGAGAGGCCTTCGAATCAGCGCGTCAGCAACCGCCGCAGAGTGTCTGCGCGGCCTTGTTCGAGCCCGGCGGACACCTGGAGCGGCAGCGCGGTCGCGAGAACCGAGGCGGCATTGCTCGGAACGCGGATGGCCTTCTGGAACAGGGCGTCGTGGGGATGGGGCGGTCCGTTGCTCGGGTCCGGCATTGTGCAACGGCAGGGAGCCCGCAGCCACCTTCGCCCGCCGCACCCACAGGCCTGTGGATATCCGGCTCTCCTGACTGATCCGTGGGGCGTGGTTGCGGACGCGGCGTTACCGCGACCTTCGTCACGGAATCCTCTCGGGAGCTCCCTCCCGGGCGGAAGCGTGACTGGGCGAGGCACAGCGTTGAGGAAGTGACATCAACGGCACGTGGCTCCCGGTGGTGGGCGATTGGTGTTGAGGAACTGGCATCAACGGCACGCCAGCCCTGCAGGGCGAGTGCCAACGGCCAACCAGTACCCGCTGACTCCGACCCACGGATCGGTCCGGAGAACCCGCTATCTGGCGTGCCTGGCCCTTCCGGTGCCAGCGCCTGAGTCAACCCTTCTTCTTGCGGCGCAGCCACGGGAAGATCGAGCCGACCGCAACGCCAGCCAGGAAGATCAGCAGCAGCCAGATCCAGCCGGGGAGCGCGAGGGTCCAGAACAGGAGTTGCACCCGGGCCGTGCCGGCGTTCTGGAAGATAAAGGTCACGGCCAGCGCGGCCAGGAGTGCGGCTCCGATGACCCTCGCGTTGACCTTGCTGTCCGAGGACGGTGTCTTCGCCATGATGCGTTCTACCAGCGGTCGGTGTGCCGCCACAAGAGGTGACACGAGTAACCCGTTCTATCCAGTACATTTGAGCGTATGAAGATCGGTGTCATCGGAACAGGTCAGTTCGCGCGTAGCTTCATCTCGCTGTGGCAGCTCCACCCGGACGTGGAGGCGGTCTACGTCTGCGATCTCGTCCCTGAGCGGGCGGCGGAGCACGTGGAGAAGTACGGGCTGGCGGGGTCGTTCGCCAGCGCCGAGGAGTTGATCGCTTCCGACGTCGATTCGGTGGCGGTGTTCACGCAGCGCTGGACGCACGGCGAGATGGTGCTCAAGGCGCTGCGCGCCGGCAAGAACGTCTACTCGTCGGTACCGATGGCGATGACCGCTGAAGAGATCACGGCGATCGTGGCGGAGGTCGAGCGGAGCGGGCTGATCTACCAGATGGGGGAGACCAGCTACTACAACCCCGCCGTGGTGTGGGCGCGCGAGAAGGTGGCCGCCGGCGAGCTGGGGCGCGTCTTCTACTCCGAGGGCGACTACGTGCACGACATGGACAACGGCTTCTATGCCGCGTATCAGTACAGCGGCGGCGACTCCTGGAAGTCGACCGCCAGCTACCCGCCCATGCTCTACCCGACGCACGCGATCGGCGGCGTGCTCGGCGCCCTTCCCACATACGCGACCAGCGTGAGCTGTATCGGCATCGAGGACGACCGCGGCGATGGTGTGTTCGACGCGGAGGTCTCGAAGTGGGGCAACACGTTCTCCAACATGACCGCGCTGTTCCAGCTCGCCGACGGTGGCGCGATGCGCACCAACGAGTTCCGTCGCGTCGGCTATTGGAAGGGTCACGAGTCGCGGTTCCGCTTCTACGGCACCGAGGCGGTCATGGAGCAGACCGGTGATGGTGCCACCTTCAGCGTCAAGACCGAGGGCGAGGACTACGCCAAGGGCGCCACGCTCGACATCAGCGAGGAGTTCTACACCAAGGCCGGTCAGGTCCCGGAGGGCTTCGGCGACGTCGACCCCGCACTGATGCAGAGCTTCTCCTCCGGGCTGGCCAAGGTCCACGACTCCTCCCGCCTGCCGAAGGAGTTCGACGGCGCCCACAACGGGCACGAGGGATCGCACCACTTCCTCGCCGATGATTTCGTGCGCGCCGTCACCACCAAGACGCAGCCGCCAGTGAACGCGTGGACCGCCGCCCGGTTCACGCTGCCCGGCGTGGTCGCGTACGAATCCGCCAAGCAGGGCGGCGCGCGGCTGGAGATCCCCGACCTCGGCGATGGGCCCGCGCCCGCCTGGTGACCAGTGGTTCCCTGGGGTTGCGCCGTGTGAGCCAGTTGACGCTCGCGCGTGCGTACCTCGCGCTGCAAGCCGCCGCCGGCGCGGCCTGGTGGGTAGCGGTGTTCACCTCCGACCTGGTGCGCTCCTGGACGCTGGGATCGTGGGACCCGCGCTGGCTGGTGGGTCCGGACCTGCTGCTTTTCGTGGGCGGGTCCGCGCTGGCCGCTGCTCGCTCCAGCTGGCGGGTCGCGGGGGTGACGACGGCGTGGACCGGGCTCCTCGGTGTCGGCCTGGTGGCCTATGGGCTGGCCGAGCGTGCCGCTGGTTGGGGTGTGCTGCTGATGGCGGTTGCCGCGGTCGGCTCGCTCGCCGCCACGCTCACGCTGCGTTCCGGCCGCATGCCGACCGCGTGGTTCTTCATCGGGCCGTTCGGCTTCCGGCAGGCGCCCGAGCGTTCTCGACGGCGGCATGTTGCCGCCAGTCTGTTCCAGCTCCTCGTGTTCTGGGCTGGGTTCTTCGGGGTGCTGCCGGTCCTGCTGCGACTGTTCGAGGGGCGGCTGCGAGTGCAGTGGGACGCGTTGTCGGCGGCACCGTGGCCGGCGGTCGGCGCCGCGCTGTTCCTGCTGGCCAGCCCGCTGGGGCTCGCCTCCTGCCTGACGATGGCGCGCCGCGGTGAGGGGACGCCGCTGCCGTCGCAGACAGCCCGCAAGCTCGTCCTCGCTGGGCCCTATCGCTGGGTGCGGAACCCGATGGCGACGGCCGGGGTGGTGCAGTCGATCGGTGCGGGCCTGTGGTTCGGGACGTGGACGATGGTCATCGCCGCGCTCGCTGGCGCCCTTGCCTGGCACGTCGGCATCCGGCCGGTCGAGGAAGCCGACCTGCTCCAGCGGTTCGGCGAGCCCTACGAGCGGTATCGCGCGAGCGTGCGCTGCTGGGTGCCGCGGCTCAGTCGCTCGTCGTGACGCCCGTGATCGGCGTCCCAGGAGGCAGGTCCGTGAGCTGTCGGTGCAGCTGACCTGAGAGCGAGAGCGCCACGGGCAGCTCCATGGCCATGATGTTCTCGACGGCGAACGACCCACCGACGACGGGTGGCGGCGTGAGGACGTAGACCTGACCGGTGGGCCGCTCGACACCTGCCGCGGCGGCGGCGTGCGCAAGCCCACCCATCAAGAACTGGTCCTGCCCCTCCGACGTGCCCAGCGCGGCATTGACGGCAGCGGCGTCGGGCCACTCGCGAGCGAGGTGACCCTCCATGGTGTCGAGGAACCAGTAGCCGTCCGCTCCCTGCAAGATGACGTCGGCGAACACGGTCACCATCACCGGGCGGAGGTCGGTGAGCCCGGGCAGCCACGCCCAGTCCTCGAGATCGCGGTAGATCGTCTCCGGGTCGACCTGCCAGCACAGTTCCACGCCGGCAGCCTACGGCGTCGAGCTCAGCGGATCTCGCCGATGTCGGCTTCCCGGTCCCGCCGAACCTCTGACGCCCCGTCAGCGTCGATCGGGGTGCGCTCGCGATGGTCAGCTACGTCGTCTGCCGCCAGAGGGCGTCTCGGGGATCGTCCGAGCACGTCTGCAGCCAGTTGGCTGTTCCCCGCGGTCAGTCCGCCGTCGATCATGATCGTGGTGCCGGTGATCCACGATGCGGCATCCGAGGCCACGAAGTGGCTGAGCTCGGCGATGTCGTCAGGTGAGCCGAGCCGACCGGCCGGGTACCAGCGGGTGAGCCGCTCCACGATGTCCGGATCGCGTTCGATGCGCGAGTCCCACGCCCCAGGAGTGAGCACGGTGCCGATTCCCAGCGCGACGGATCGAACGCCGTCGGGTCCATACCTGACGGCGATGCTGCGTGTCAGCGACTCGATGCCCGCCTTGGCGGCGCTGTAGGCCTCGTTGCCGAAGTACTGCCGGGCGTTGACGGAGGCCATGTTGACGATCACGCCGGTGCCGGTCCGCTGCATACCCGGCAGCACCGCGCGGCTGCACAGGTAGGGCGCTCGCAGCGCGACCGCCACCTGCTCGTCCCACCGCTGCGGCGTGGTGTCGAGCAGATCCTCGTCATAGGCGTAGGCCGCGTTGTTGATGAGGACGCCGACGGCGCCCCATCGGTTCTCGACCCGCGTCACCAGGTCCTCGACCGCCTCCTCGTCGGTGATGTCGAGGGCATCCGCGATCACCGGGACGTCGTCTAACTCGCCGCGCAGCACCTCGAGGCGGTCGCTGTCGCGGTCGATCAGCACCAGCGCCGTGCCCGGCTCAGCGAACCGGCGGGCCAGTGCGCGCCCGATACCGCCGGCCGCGCCGGTGATGAGGACCACCCGATCCGGGGTCTGGCTCATGTCTCTCCAGAGATCAGAAGACGGTGTGGACGGCACCGGTGATCGTGCCGTCGTCGTCGACCAGGGCGATCGCGCGCCACTTGTCGATGGTGGTGCAGGGGTGTGAGATGCCCAGGACCAGCGCGTCGCCGACCTGTGGGACGAGTCCCGCCGTCGGGCCGTCGGTGGGCAGCGAAAGGAACGTGTGCTGGTCGTTGAAGCCGGTGACGGCGACGCCGGGGTCGGGCGCCTCGCGCCGCCCGTCGCGGACGACAGCCAGCAGGGCCGGCATCCCGGCGTCGCTGGAGATGTCGCGGCGGCCCGCGTCGGCGAGCGCGAGGCCGGGCTCGGGTGTCGACAGCACACGCGCCCACACCTCCATCGCGGCGCGCAGTTGCGGGCGGGTGTGGTCGGCGTCATCGGTGTTGCGGGCGTAGACGCCGTGGTCGTGCACGAGGTAGCAGCCGGGGCGGATCACGGTCCGCATCCCGTCGAGGCCACCGAGCTCGTCCGCGACCAAGTCGTAGAACAGGCTGCCCCCGGCCGTCACGACACCACCGCCGGGGCGCTGCACGAGCGGGGCGAGGCGCAGCGCGAGGTCGCGCAGCCGCTGCAGGTACGTGCGAACCGCGGTGAGCCCGTCGGCCGTGCGGTCGCCCGCGATCACGCCTTCGTAGCCACCCACGCCGGCGAGCTGCACGCCCTTGGCCGCCGCCACCTGCTCGGCGAGCTGCACGGCCTGCTCGGGGTCACGGATCCCGGCCCGACCGCCGTGCACACCGAGGTCAACGAGGGCGCCGAGTGCGCGCGTGCCGCCCACCGCTGCTGCCACGCGCTCCAGCACCTCGATCCCGTGCCGGCTGTCGACGAAGAGCAGCACCTCGAGCCCGTCGTCGTCGCGCACGCGCTCGGCCAGCCACCGCAGCCCGGGCTCGTCGAGGCACTCGTTCGCGATCATCACCCGGCGGGAGCCGAGCTCGATCTGCACCCGGGCCTGCCACGCGGTGGCCGCCGTGGTTCCCCACGCGCCCGCTTCGAGCTGCATGCGCATCAGCTCGGGCGACATCGTGGTCTTCACGTGTGGTGCGTGGTCGACCCTGCGCTCGCGACACCACGCGGCCATCGCCTCGAGGTTGCGCTGGAGCGCCGACGTACGCAGCACGGCGAACGGGGTGCTGACATCGTCGGGAACCCTCAGGCCGAGAGCGGCCAGCTCGCTCGGTTCCTGGCCGTGGGCCGTGGCAGGGAAGCCCTTGTGCTGCCAGTCGAGCGCGTAGCGGGGCCTCATGCGCGCTGCGCGGCGACGACGTCGATCTCGACCAGGATGTCCATAAGGTCCGACCCCACCGTGGTGCGGACCGGGCGGTGGTCTCCGAACCGCTCGGCGTACACCGAGTTGAAGGCGGCGAAGTCGCGCTTGAGGTGCTCAAGGTGCACGGTGCTCTTGACGACGTCGCTGAGGTCGAGCCCCACGACGGCGAGGGCGCGCTCCACGTTGTCGAGAGTCGCTGCGGTCTGGGCCTCGACGCCTTCGGGAACGTCGCCGGTCGCCGGGTCCTGCGGGCCGAAGCCGGCGGTCCACACGAGGCCGTGCGCGCTCGCGACATGCGAGTAGGGGCCCGCGGGCGTGGGCAGGTCGGGGCTGACATGGGTCTCGGGCATGGTCGGTACCTCTCGTGTCGGAGTCGAGCGAATGTGCGGTGAAATCGGAGAGTGAGCGGATCAGCGGTGAAAACTAGCCGTGCCAGGTCAGGGGCCGGCCGGGGGTGGCGTCGGTGAGGGCGCCGGCGCGCAGCACGCGGACGCCGCCCACCCAGACATCATCGATGCCGACGGACAGCCGGCGGGGGTCGTCGTAGTTCGCGACGTCAGTGACCTTGTCCGGGTCGACCAGCAGCAGATCGGCCGGTGCGCCCGCGCGGATCTGGCCGCGGCCGCCGAGGCCGAAGCGCTCACCGGGGGCGGCAGCCAGATGGACGGCGGCCTGCGCCCAGTCCCAGTCGCCGAGCTCACGCACGTGCCGGGCGAGGTACCGGGCGAAGGTGCCCCAGGCACGCGGGTGGGGATGCCCGCCGACGACGATCCCGTCCGAACCGCCCATGTGCGCCGGGTGGCGCAGCAGCGCACGCACGTCGCCTTCCGTGCTGGTGGCGGGCTGGGCGAAGACGGCGGTCACCGCTCCCTTGGTGGAGGCGATCAGGTCGAGCACCATCGTCGCGGGGTCGAGGTCGAGCGCCGCGGCAGCGGCTCGTAGCGTCAGTCCTTCGAGGGCGGCGCGGCCAGGCACGCCGGCGAGCGTGATGCGGTCGATCTCCTGCTCGACGGCGGTGCTCCAGCCGGTCGGCATGCTCGCCAGGGCGCCGGGTTGTGACAGGCGCTCGGCGAGCACCTCCGGGCTGAGCCGCAGCAGCTCCCAGGGCAGCAACGGAACGGTCAGCAGGCTGAAGCCGGACAGATACGGGTACGAGTCGAACGTGAGGTCGACGCCCGCCGCCTCGGCCGCAGCGATCTCGGGCAGCAGCAGGGTCGCCGGACCGTGCAGGTGCGAGACATGGGCTCCGACGCCGGTGCGTCGCGCGATCTCGACCACCTCGGCCATGCCGACCGAGGACTCGGCTTCGTAGCCGCGCATGTGCGTGACGTAGGGACGTCCAGCTGCGGCCAGCGGCGCGGCCAGGGTGGCGAACTCATCGACGTCTCCGTAGATGCCGGGGAGGTAGTGAAGGCCGGTCGACAACCCGACGGCGCCGTGCTCGAGCCCCGCCTCGAGGTCGCCGCGGAGATCCTTCAGCTCGCTCGGCTCCAGCTGTTCACGCAGGCCGGCCCGTTGGTAGCGCATGGACCCGTGCGGAAGCAGGTGCGCGGTGTTGACGCGCAGCCTGCCGGTGAGCTGCTTGCGGTACTCGGCGAGCGTCGGCACCGGTTCGGCCACTCCGTTGATACCGGCGAAGTACCGCGAGCCCCAGGCTCCGCCGTCGGCCCCTGCGCCCGCGTGCGAGACGCCGTCCTGGCCGGTGATGACCGTGGTGACCCCCTGACGCAGCAGGGCGTGCTGGACCATGGGGTCGACGATGTAGACGTCGGTGTGGGAGTGGGCATCGATGAAGCCGGGCATGACGAGCATGCCGGTGGCGTCGACGATCTCGCCGGCCACGATCGCGGCGAGATCCCCGACGGCGGTGATCTCGCCGTCGAGCACACCGATGTCCGCGACCTGCGGGTGCGCGTCGGAGCCGTCCACAACGGTGCCGCCGCGCAGTAGGAGATCGATGCTCACGAGCGGCTGCCCGTGGCGGCGAGGATTTCCGGCAGCCGCTCGAGCAGAGCGGCGAGCGGCGTGCGATAGCGGACCGCGCTGACGCTGACGGCGCCGCTCGGCTCGGTACCGGGCCCCCACCAGACCGGGACGGCGAGACAGGCGATGCCGAGCTCGTTCTCCTCGTCCTCCGACGCATGGCCCTGCACCCTGATCCGAGCGAGCTCGTGCGCGAGGAGGTCCGGGTCCGTGAGCGTGTTCTCGGTGCAGGCTTCCAGCGTGCGCGTGTCAGCCCATGCGCGGATCGCGGCAGCATCCTTCAAGCGGTGAGCGAGCAGAAGCTTGCCAACAGCGGTGGCGTGCGCAGGGTTGCGGCCACCGATCACGGACGTCAGTCTCACGGCACCCCCGGGTGGGTCGACCTTGCCTCGGTAGACCACGTGGCGTCCATCGAGCACAGCGTAGTGAGCGGTCTCGCCGAACGTGTCGGCGAGCTGGCTCAGCACCGGCTGCGCACGCATGTGATCGGGATGCTGCTCGTGGTAGTTGAAGGCGAGCCGCAGGAAGTCGTCGCCGAGGCAGTACCGGCCGCGGTCATCGCGGCGTGCGAGGCCGGTTCGGGTCAGCATCGTCAGGCCGCGGTGGATGGTCGGCTTCGAGCCGCCCACGGCGGTGGTCAGCTCGTCCAGGCTGACGCTCCCGCCGTGCTCGGCGAGCGCGCGCAGCAACAGGAGCACGCGCTCGGCACCCACTGCGCCACGCTCGCCCGCGCCGTCATCGACCACGAGCCGATCGTACGATAGGTTTCCCATAGGCGGTCAGCCGTTCCAATTATTGAGAGTTTGTCGAGAGTTCGCGTCGATGAGATTGATCGTGGGCGCCTGGAATCCGGGTGGAGCTCCTGGCCGGCTCGTTGAGGTCGATCCCGGCGAGAGCCGAACGCGCGAGCTCGCGTCGTCGTCGGCCGTGGCGATCGCCGAGGGTCGTGGTGGCGTGATCTACACGGCTGGACCAGAGGGCGTGGCCGCCTGGAGCCGTGACGCCGATGGTGTGCATCCGCTGGGCGAGCGGTACTCGAGCCAGGGCACGCTGGCGTGCCATGTGGCGGTCACCGCCGACGGGGCGCACGCGATCGCCGCACACTATGACGGCGGCCTCGTCACGGTGCACCCGATCGCGGCCGACGGCTCGCTCGGGCCGGTCAGCGATGTGGCGCAGCTGCAGGGCGCCGGCCCGGATCGGCAGCGTCAGGAGGCCGCGCACCCGCACATGGTCTGGTGCGGTCTCGACGGAGAGGTCCTCGTCACAGACCTCGGAGCCGATCTCGTGCGGCGGTTCCGGCTCGAGGAGGGCCGGTTGGTCGCGGCCTCGCAGATCAGGGTCCCGGCCGGGACCGGGCCACGGCATCTCGTGGTGCTCGACGGGCTCGCACTCGTGGTGGGGGAGCTCGCCGATACCCTGATCGCCGTCGATCTTGGCGCCGAGCAGGTGCTGCACGTCGAGCCCTGCGGTGCCGACGGGCTGGGCGGCAGCTCTCCCTCGGCCATCACGCTGTCCGCCGACCGTCAGCGGTGTCACGTGCTGCGCCGCGGCCCCGACACGATCGCGACCTTCTCGCTCGGACCTCGGCCGCGGCTCCTCGGTCAGAGCCCGTGCGGCGGCCAGTGGCCCTGGGACCTTGCCGTGGCGGGGGGCCTGCTGTACGTAGCGAACCAACGCTCCGGCACGGTGGCTGTGCTGCGCACTGATCCGGTGAGCGGGCTGCCGGTGCCGGCGGGCGAAGGGCTCTCGGTCCCGGATGCCACCAGCCTGCTGGTGGTGTGATCATGTCAGGATCAGGCATGCCAGACGAGCTGACGGACCCGCTCAGGGTCGCGGTGATCGGACTCGGTGCTCGGGTGCCGCTCGCGCCACCTGGCAGCGGCCGGAGCGCAAGTGGTAGCGGGCGCCGATCCAGCACCGATGCGGGTGGGAGGCTCGCCACGGTGCTGGGGCATGCTGTGCCGGTGCACACCGCGGTCGTGGAGCCACTGCCTGCTGCGACTGCCAGCCGGCCCGCTGATCGAACTCCGCCAGCAGGAGCAGGAACCGACATGTCGTATCAGCCAGTGTGGCGGCCAGACTCCCCAGCTCGTTCGCGATCCAGTCAAGGTCTCGGTCACCGCTGAGCTCGTCTTCGACCACCGGC
>NZ_JBMDXJ010000322.1:0-5206 GCF_048594945.1 Pseudactinotalea sp.
CTCCTCGGTGGGGGCGCCGGCGCCCTGCTCCTTGATGAGCGTCCAGGCGTTGTCGGTGGCCTCGGCCTCGATCATCGCGATCGCAACATCAGGACCGTCATCGCCGTCGACAATTCTTCCGGCCACGACCATCGAGAAGACGGCCCGCTCGAGCTCGGAGTAACGCGGGAACGCGACCCACTGGCCGTCGATCAGCGCGATGCGCACCGCACCGACCGGGCCGGAGAACGGCAGGCCGGAGATCTGGGTGGAGATCGAGGCGCCGTTGATGGCGACCACGTCGTACGCGTCGTCGGGGTGGATCGAGAGCACGGTCTCGACGACCTGGACCTCGTTGCGCAGGCCCTTCACGAACAGCGGGCGCAGGGGGCGGTCGATCAGACGGCAGGCCAGGATGGCCTCGGTCGACGGGCGGCCCTCGCGGCGGAAGAACGAGCCGGGGATCTTGCCGGCGGCGTACTGACGCTCCTCGACGTCGACCGTCAGCGGGAAGAAGTCGAAGCCCTCACGCGGGTGCTTGCCCGCCGTGGTGGTCGACAGCACCATCGTCTCCTCGTCGAGGTAGACGGCGACCGCGCCGCCGGCCTGCTTGGCCAGCCGACCGGTCTCGAAGCGGATGGTGCGCGTGCCGAACGTGCCGTTGTCGATGACGGCTTCGGCGAACTGGATCTCGGGACCCTCCACGGGTGCCCTCCTTCGTGGTTCGGCCCCGGGCTTCTCGTGGTCATCGATCGAGGCTCACGGAACTCGTGTTCCGGAAGCCACTACCGAGGACCGACGGGGTCCGGGGCGGTGTGTGTTGTTGAGTTGTTGCGCGTCCGACGGCGGTCTGCCGGGGACATGAGAACCGGCCCGGACCCCGAGCGGGGTCCGAGCCGGTGAGAGGCTATCGGCGCCGGCCGAGACGCTCGATGAGCGAGCGGTAGCGCTCGATGTCGATGTCGCGCAGGTAGCCGAGAAGGCGGCGGCGCTGACCGACGAGGAGCAGCAGGCCACGACGACTGTGGTGGTCGTGCTTGTGCTCCTTGAAGTGCTCGGTGAGGTCCTTGATGCGCCGGCTGAGCAGCGCGATCTGCACCTCCGGAGAGCCGGTGTCGCCCGGGGTCGTGGCGTACTCGGCGATGATCTGCTGCTTGACGGCTGAATCCAGGGCCACTGGTTCTCCTTCAGGGAGTCGTTGCGCGGAGCGCCGGGGCTGGTTCACCCGGGCATGACCAGACCGCGGCCGATCTAACGGCAGCGCTCACAGTATCAGCCGCTCCCGCGGATCTCCGAATCCGGCGACCTGGAGCATCACAGCGACCTGCCCATCAGCATGCTGCCCGGTGCGAGCTCGGCGAGATCGTGCCATCCTCGACCGGCGTACAGAGCCCGCGCGGGGGCGGCAGCGATCTGGGTCACGAGGATCGCCCGGTCCGCGCCGGCCTCGGTTAGGTGCACAGCCACGGCATCGTGCAGCGCCCCGCCGAACCCGAGCCCGCGCGCCTGCGGCCGCACGGCGAGCTCAGCCAGTTCGCCATGGCCGCCGAGCCACCGATCGGAGACCTCGCGCGGCGCATGGTCACGGATGTAGCCGGCGAACCAGCTGTCCTCGCTGCCGAGCACGCCGTACGCGAACCCCAGCAACACGCCCTCACGCTCGGCGCAGACGAGCTCGAACGCCGGCAGCATGGCGTGGCGCACGAGCGGTCCGTGCGCCCAGTCGCGCCCGCGCTCGGGCGGCTCGGCGTACGGCGGCTCGGCAAACACCTCTGCGTAGACCTCGGCCACACGGTCGCGCAGCGTCTCGTCGCGCTGGACCGCGTCACCGTCGTAGCGGCGCAGCTCGAGGCTCACACCAGCGGGCGGTCCACACCCAGCAGCTCGGCGGCACGCGCCACGTCGCCGTGCATCTGCTCGATCAGAGGCTCGATACCGTCGAACTTGAGGGTGGGCCGCAGGTGGTGCGTGAACTCGACCACGACCTCCTCGTCATACAGGTCGAGGTCGGTGCGGCCGAGCACGTGCGCCTCAACCTGCCGCGCCACGCCGTCGAAGGTGGGGTTCGTCCCCACCGAGATCGCGGCAGGCAGCCGCTCGGCGTCGGGCAGCCCCCACCGGCGCCACAGCCATCCTGCGTACACCCCGTCGGCGGGAATGGTGCCCGTCGAGGTCGGGGCAAGATTCGCCGTCGGGAATCCCAGCTCGCGCCCGCGAGCCTCGCCGTGGACCACGATGCCGCGCATCCGGTGCGGCCGCCCGAGCACCGCGGCCGCTTGTTCCACGTCGCCGCCGGCGAGCAGCTCGCGCACCCATGTCGAGGACCAGCGTCGCTGGGTGCCGGCCGCCTCGATGTCGTGGACCACGTCGACGGCGAAGCCCAGCTCCTCCCCCAGCGCCCGCATGGTCTCTCGGTCGCCGGAGTTGTCGAGGCCGAAGCGGATGTCCTCCCCCACCACCACCCGTCGTACCTTGAGCGCATCCACCAGGTAGCTCGAGACGAACTCACGCGGGGTGAGCGCCGCGAAGGTGAGGTCGTACGCAATCACGAGAACGCCGTCGAGACCCGCGTCGGCGAGCAGCTCGAGGCGATCCTCGATCCCCGAGAGCAGCACAGGACAGTCGTCCGGGCGATGCACCGCGGCCGGGTGCGGGTCGAACGTGACCGCGACCGCGCTCGCCCCGACGGCCCGCGCCGCGGCGATCGTCACGCCGAGAACGGCGCGATGTCCGAGGTGGACGCCGTCGAAGTTCCCGATCGTGGCGACGCTCGCACGCAGCTGCTCCGGGACCTCCTCGATCCCACGCCACACCTGCACGCTCGTCTCCTCCTGTCGAGTGCGCCCACCAGCGGGTGGGCCGCGGTCTAGCCTGCCACTGCTGCGTGCCGACGACGAACGCGCGGTCAGGGAGCCGGTATCTCGAGCGCGCTCACCGTCGTGACGTGGCCGGCCCCGCCGGGCGTGCCGGCCACACGGACGCCGTCGACCACGGCCTCGGAGAACGTGAACCGGTACGACTCGGCGTCCACGGCGCTCGCGTCGCCCGGGTACGCGGGCGAGACGGTGACAGCCTCGGCCTCCTGCCACACGCCGTCGACCCGGATCTCGACCGTGGGCACGCCCTCGAACCAGCCACCCTCGCCGTCGGTCGGGCCGGGCGCCATCACCACGGTGTCCACGGCGACCGGCTGCGGGAACGTCACGCCCCATTCGTCCCGCTGCTTCGGCGTTCCGTTCCATGACGAGACCGACGTGCCCGGATCTGCGTCGGTCAGCGCTGCGACCGCCCCCAGGTGGGAATGCGTGTCGATCACGACGGCGCCGCTCCCCGAGGCCGGATCGGCCAGGTCGGTCCCTGGTTCTGCTTCGAACGGGGTGGCATCGGCGTCGCGCAGGGTCAGCGTGATCGGGCGCAGCGCATAGTGATACGTGGTCTGCTCGTCCGGGTTGGCGGGCCCCACGAACCAGTTCGCCTGCGCCCACAGCTGCAGCCCGTCCTCGGAGATGAACTTCGACGGCGTGGTCACGGCGTAACCACCGTTGATCCAACCCTCCGGGTTGCCCGCCCCGTACCAGGGGTACGGGCCGAAGTCCTTCCGCGCGAACAGGGTCCACGGTCCCCACGGGGTCGGGGACTCGTACAGCTCCCACGTGAACTCGGTCCAGGAGGTGTACAGGTACCGCTCGATCGGCGCGTCATAGACGATGCCTCCCTGCGAGATCACGGTCGAGTTGATCGGCCCGTCCACGGCGAGCTCGGGGTAGACGCGGCGGTCGTCGTGGAGCACCGCGATGCGCTCACCGACGTCGCTGCTCCAGATCGGCGCCTCGCCCGCTGCGCCGTCCGTGCCCGCGAAGAACTCCCAGGTGCCGCGGTCCTGGATCGACGCCGCCGGAACCCGGGCCAGATAGAGGTCCACCGGGTCCGGCACCACGTCCGAGAAGGAGTCGCGCCAGTTGTTGTCGAGCCCGTACGCATACACGTAGTCCTCGCCCCCTGGCTCGACCACGCCGCTGAGCGCGTTGCTCTGTCCGAGGTCGAGGAACATCACGGTGGTGAAGACGTAGTCGCTGAACAGCGGCTGCTCCGGCCACGTCCAGGTGCGCCCGTAGTCGTCCGAGCGCACGATCGTGGCGGCGGGAGCGTCGTTGAAGGCGTGCGGCGACGGCGGCATCCGCAAGTCCTGCACGGCCATGTAGAGCTCGTCCTGGCCGTCACCGTTCCCGTCCACGGCGACCATGCCGGTGGGCTTGCGGTTGTACTCCTGGGGGTCGGACCACACCGGCGCCACGCGCGGGCCCGCCACGATCCGCTCCCCCATGAGGCCCTCCTCCGGAGTGCCGTCGATACGGCTCACCACGATGTCCTGCCACTGCGAGCTCGAGAAGCCCCGGCCGTCGCCGTTGGCGGTGTAGAGCGCGCCGTCATCGGCCCAGGCAGCCGGCCAGAGGTCACCGTCGCTCTCGGTGCGAATCGTGGAGTGATACGGGATGTCGACGGTGGCGAACTGCGTCGACGTCGGAGCGTGCGGGTCCATCGGCGGCGGATCTCCTGATTCGGTCGTCTCGGCGGTGCAGGCAGCCAGCAGGAGCGCGGCACATGCCAGCGTGCTGGCGGCTCCCGGCTTCCGGTCTCGGGTCACGCATCGCTCCATCGGGACGGGTAATCGATTTCCGAGCCTAACATCATCGATGCGAAGCACCCGACCCGCGCCCAGAGACGCCGAGACCGAGGTCTCCCGCTGACACCGAGGGGCGCACCCCTCGGTGTCAGCGTTCAGCCTCGGTCTCGGCCGCAGCGTCAACTCTCGGCAGACTCGCCGTCCTCGGCGAGGATGCGGTAGATCGCGGTCCTCGCCTCGATCAGCGTCTGCGCGGCGCGGCGCTGCTGGTCGGTGGAACCGACCCGGAACACCTGCTTGCTCGCCTCGGCGAGACCCATCATGGCCTCGCGCACGGCGAAGGCGTTCCCGCCGTCACCCTCGGCCTGATCCCACGGGGTGCCGAGGCGCTCGCGGTTCTCCGCGACGTACGCCCGGCCCTCGTCGGTGAGCGACGCGGTGCGCCGGCCCTCGACGGCGTCGATGGTGAGCAGGCCCTCGTCGGCGAGCGCCTGGAGCGTCGGGTAGACGCTGCCCGGGCTCGGGCTCCACGTGCCGCCGCTGCGGTCGCTGATATACTGGATTAGCTCGTAGCCGTGGCGCGGCTGCTAGTGGAGGGGGAGG
>NZ_JBMDXJ010000323.1:0-28426 GCF_048594945.1 Pseudactinotalea sp.
CGGCGTGGTGCTCGCGGTGGTCGTCGCGGCGATGAGGTACGACCTGGACCTGAGTCCCTCGCCCGCCGCACCACTGGTCGCGGTCGGCGTCGCGGCCGTCGCCGCGATGATCGGTTATGGGATGGCGACGGCGCTGCCACCGCGTATCGCTCAGCTCCTCACCCAGGTGCTGGTGTTCGTGATCCTGCTCTTCAGCCCGATCACGTTCCCGTCGACGGTGCTGCCGGGCTGGCTGTCCACCCTCCACGAGGTGTTGCCGATGGAGCCGATGGCGGACCTGGTCCGCGCCAGTCTGGCACCCGAGGTGTTCACCGTGTCGGCCGATCAGGTCGCCGTCGTGATCGGCTGGGGACTCGGCGCGACCGCTCTCACGCTGGCGCTGATGTCGCGCCGAGCGTGAGCTCACACGTCGGCGAACGCGGCCGTGAAGGTGGCGATCGCGATCACGACACCCACCCACGGGCCGATGAGCCCGAGAACCAGAGCGGCGATCCCGGACCCCACGCCGCGCCGATGAGAGATCGCTACACACCCCTGGATGATCGCCCACAGCCCGAACCCGAACCACACCAGCAGCAGGTTCGCCAGCCCCAGCGACATCAGCACCGCGATGTTCCCACCGTCGGAGGCGTCGAGGGCCGAGGGGGTGAACATCGCCCCGATGACGAGGGCGTTGACGATCGATCCGATCAGCGCCACCGCGCCAGCGGCGAGCGCTACCCGGCCGAGCGTGGGGGTGGCGGGCCGAGCCGGTGGTGCGTAGCCGCCGTAAGCGCCGGGTGCCGGGTAGCCGCCGGCGGATCGGTGGGCGGGGTTCCACGGCGGGGCGTCCTCGGCCTGCCCGTAAGGAGCCTGCCCGTACGGGGCCTGCGAGGCGTGGCCCTGCTGGGAGCCCTGGTCGCCCCACGGAGGAGTGGTCGGCTGCGTCACCGGACCATTGTCGCCGACCGCAGGGCCCATGCCGCTGCCGATGGCCGGGAGATGTACCCGCCGGTGGGATACTCGTGGCGGCAGCGATGACCCCCACGGAGCGGATGATGACCGACGACACCGAGTACCGGATCGAGCACGACACGATGGGGGAGGTGCGGGTCCCGAAGGCGGCGAAGTACCGGGCGCAGACGCAGCGCGCCGTCGAGAACTTCGCGATCTCGGGCGTACCGATCTCGCGCCACCACATCGCTGCCCTGGCCCAGATCAAGCGTGCGGCTGCGCTGGCCAACGCCGAGCTCGGGGTTCTCGACGAGGATCGGGCCGCGGCGATCGCGGCCGCCGCCGATCGCGTGATCTCCGGTGAGTTCGACGGCGACTTCCCGATCGACGTGTTCCAGACCGGGTCCGGGACGTCCTCGAACATGAACACCAACGAGGTGCTCGCCACCCTCGCGACCGAGGCTGGAACCGAGGTGCACCCCAACGACCACGTCAACGCGAGCCAGTCGAGCAACGACGTGTTCCCCGCCTCGATCCACATCGCGGCGACCGAGGCCGTGATCTCCGAGCTGCTGCCTGGGTTGGACCTGCTCGCGACCTCACTGGAGGCGAAGGCTAGCGAGTTCGCCGGCGTCGTGAAGTCCGGTCGCACCCACCTGATGGACGCCACCCCGGTGACGCTCGGCCAGGAGTTCGGCGGCTACGCGCAGCAGATCCGCAACGGCATCGCGCGGGTCGAAGCAGCCCTGCCCAGGCTGGCCGAGCTGCCCCTGGGGGGCACCGCCGTCGGGACGGGGATCAACACCCCGGCCGGGTTCCCGCAGCGCGTGATCGCGCTCGTGGCGGAGAACACCGGGCTTCCTGTGACCGAGGCACCCAACCACTTTGAGGCGCAAGGCGCGCAGGACTCGCTGGTCGAGGCGAGTGGGGCGCTGCGCACGATTGCCGTGTCGCTGGTGAAGATCTGCAACGACCTGCGCTGGATGGGCTCCGGCCCGCGCACCGGTCTCGGCGAGATCGCGCTGCCCGACCTGCAGCCCGGCTCCTCGATCATGCCCGGCAAGGTCAACCCCGTGATCCCGGAGGCCACGCTGATGGTGTGCGCCCAGGTGATCGGCAACGACGCCACGATCACCTTCGCCGGTGCCTCTGGCTCCTTCGAGCTCAACGTGATGCTGCCGGTGCTTGCGCGGAACCTGCTCGAGTCGATCAACCTGCTCGCGAACTCCTCGCGCGCGCTCGCCACGAAGTGCGTGGACGGGCTCACCGCGAACGAGGACCGCTGCCGTGAGCTCGCGGAGTCCTCGCCCTCGATCGTGACGCCGCTGAACCGCGTGATCGGCTACGAGGCGGCGGCGAAGATCGCCAAGCACTCCGTGGCCGCCGGCCTGACTGTGCGTGAGGCCGTGATCGACCTCGGCTACGTCGAGCGTGGCGAGGTGACCGAGGAACAGCTCGACTCCGCCCTCGACGTGATGTCGATGACGCACCCGTAGGGCGCGTGCAACAGAGTCGACGCTCGATGAGCTGAACCGGGCCTCGCAACCGGTTGCCACGCCATCGAGCGCCGACTTTGTTCCAGTTCAGCTGAGCAGCTTGCTGAACCCCAGGTCGGTGAGGTGGCGGTAGGAGAGGGCGAGGGCGTCGAACTCGTCGACGCCGTAGGTCGCGTCCTGCTCCACGAACGCGTGCGGGGCACCGATCTCGACGGCGGTGCGCACGATCGCCTCCATGTCCAGTGTTCCTTCGCCCACCTCGGCGAACTGCACACCGAAGAGGGCTTCGCGTACCTGGCTCGGGTCGCCGGCGCGCAGGGCCTCGTAAGCCTCGGTGCTCGGGAGCGCGAGACGGTAGTCCTTGAGGTGCACCAGCGCGACGCGGTCGCCGTAGTGCCGCAGCGTCTTGACCGGGTCGAGGCCGCCGCGGTGGATCCAGTGCACGTCGAGCTCCAGCTGCACCAGCGGGGCGGTGTCGAGGATGACGTCCAGCACGCGGTCGCCGCCCACGCGGGCGAACTCGATCGCGTGGTTGTGGAAGCACAGCGTGACGCCGCGCTCGGCCAGGATCGGGGCTGCCTCATTGGCCTGCTTGGCTGCGGCGCGGATCGTGTCGGCGTTCTCGTATGCCTCTGCGCCGAACATGCCGATGCGGACGAACTGACTGCCGAGCTGCACCGCCGCCTCCGCCACGCCTATCGCGTCCTGGGTCAGCGAATGGCCGTCATCCGAGAGCAGCGGTGCGCTGGTGGCGTCCACCGACACCCCGAACTCCTTCGAGGCCGCCGCGATCTCCGTCACGTTCTCCGGTGTCATCGGCACTGCAGAGATCTCGATGGACCGATAGCCGATCTGCGCCACACGGCGGAACGTCTCGGTGATGCCGAGCTCGGCGAATCGTGTGCGGAGAGTGAATCCTTGAGCCCCGATGGTCGTCATGGGATGACGCTAGGTGCGAGTGGACGCCATCGCACCGGCTTGCCGCGTGTTGCCCGCGCCGACGTCAGTCGAGCAGGTCCGCCGGCGTCACCGTGACCGGGAACGGGCGCGCAGCTGCCCAGGGCTGAGTGCCGGTGACGTTGGCGACCTCGCGGTACTCGCCGTCGTGGAGCTCGTAGGCGATCAGGTGCAGGTCGGCCGGATCCACCAGCCAATACGAGGCGATCCCGGCACCCTGGTAACGACGCAGCTTGAGGTTGCGATCGACGGTCGCCGTGCTGGGGGAGAGCACTTCGACGGCGAGCAACGGCGGGCCTGGGAGGTTCTTCTCGCCGAAGGCTGCCTTGGGTGCCACCAGCAGGTCGGGCTCGACCACGGTGTCCTCGGCAAGGACCACATCGAGCGGGGCGATCATCACCCAGAGGCCAGGCGGGCAGTGGGCATCGAGGAGCCGCGCCAGCAGAAATTGGACACGCTGGTGGCGAGGTCATCAGCCCGCCAGGGGCCGGGGACCTGCAGGGTCACTGCCATGAGGCTCATCGTCCACCACCTCCGCTCGAATCGCCACCATCCGAGCCTGGCAGGAACCTCCAGACCGCCGCTGACGCTATCCACAGGTGCGTGCCGCACTCAGCCCCGTGACGTCTCCTCTTCCCCGCCCGCCGCGCGGCGGGCGAGGACGAACAGCAGGTCCGAGAGGCGATTGAGATAGCGGCGAGCATCGCCGCCTACGTGAGCTCCGCCGTCGGCGGCTGCGATCGCGAGCCGCTCGGCTCGCCGGGCGACGGTGCGCGCGAGATCGAGCGCAGCCTCGGTCGGGTTCGAGCCGGGAACCAGGAACACCGGCCGCAACGGGCGGACCTCGAGCTCGTCGTCGATCTGCGCCTCCAGGCCGGCGACCATCCCCGAGGTGACGCGGGAGACACCGTCCTCCAGCTTGTCGCGGCGCTCCGGGTGGGTGGCGAGGTCGGCGCCGAGCACGAACAACTCGCGCTGCAGCGCGAGCAGCTCGGCGGCCAGCTCAGAATCCTCGCAGCCCGCCCTGGCCACCCCGAGCACTGCGGTCAGCTCGTCGACCGCGCCGTAGGCGTCGACGATCGCATCCGCCTTCGACACTCGGCCGCCATGGAACAAGCCAGTGGTGCCGTCGTCGCCGGTGCGGGTGTAGATGGAGGTCGGCATGGTGCGAGCATGCCACTCGGCGCTCGCCGGGTCAGATGAACGGACGCCGGTCGAGCACGAGCCGCAGCGGCGTGCCGGTCCAGATCGACCCCGGCACGGCACGCTGGAGCTCCGCCACGGCGCACAGTCCACCGAACGCGGAGTGGACGTCGTCGAAGGCAGTACTGGACACGTACTCGCCGTCCGCCAGCAGTGCAGCAGCCCGATCCACCAAGAGCTCCAGAGCAGCTGAGACCTCGTCGAACCGATGGTCGCTCTGGCGTCTCGCGCGGCTGAGGCAGAACACGAGATCGGCATCCTTGAAGCCGAGGTCGGTCTCGATGAACGAACCGGCCGAGTCGTGCAACAGCATCAATGCCGTGTCGATGACCCTCTCGGGGTAGGGCCAGGGCAACCTCAGGTAGTCGTACACGAAGTGGTAGTGGAACGCGCCGCCGAGGTTCCCGAACAGCCCGGGCCAGACGTCCGGGCGCAGGATGTGGCCGACGCGCCACATCCCGGTCGCCGGGTCCACCTCCGCGTCGAGCCAGCCGATGAACAGTGACAACCAGGTCAGGTCAGCCGCGCCCGTGATGATGAGCGCCGACGCCGCTCCCGCGAGATCGTGCGACGCCGGCCACGGGTGGTCCCAATCGCGGCTCTCCATGAAATCGCCCAGCTCCTGCAGACCCCGGAGCCTGTCCATGAACGTCAGCGGGTGGCGAGGGCGGGCGTCGAACAACTCGAGCGCCGCCACGCAGTGCGCAGTCGTGTGGAAGTCCGAGTGCACCGCGTTGGGAAAGACGCCGGTCGACGGGTCCTGCAGCGACTGCAACTGCTCCACCCACGCGGCCCGCTCGCCCTCGCCCGCAGGGAACGCCCCGAGCGTGTACAGGATGTTGGCGGCGTCCGCGCACCCGTAGGCATCGGCGATCGACGGGTCCACGCCCTCGCGGCGCCGATGGCGCGCGTAGGCGCCAGGCGGTCCGATCCGGTAATCCGCCAGCCATGCCCGCAGATCCTGCGCGTACCCGGTCAAGTCGTAGGTGTACATGCGCCCCCTCGGGTCGACACGCTAGTGCATCGTGCGCCCGCGTCCGATCGGCAACAATGGCCCTCACAACTGCACACGCGCCCCGGGGCCAGGGGAAGTCGGTCGAAACCCGACGCTGACCCGCAACCGTAGATCGCCCACGGCGATGAGCCGGATCGCCTGCCCGGAGCGAGAGGAACCCACCGCCGAGGTCTGCGGCCGGGCCCACCAGATCGAGCGGCGCGCGACGCCGCTCGATCTGCCGGGCTGCGCCGTCGACCATGAACGAGAGTCGACCACATGACCAGGACAGCCGCCCGCCTCACCTCCACCCTGTTCGGGGCGGCGACCCTCATCGCCTCGGCCGCGATCGTCGCCGGTCCGGCGAGCGCCGACACCGCGCCGGAGTGCCCCGACGGCGTGCTCGTGGTCGTCGACTTCACCGACCTCGGCGGGGAGGTCGAGACGGGCTGCGCCGAGGGCGATCCGGAGTCCGGGCGGGCGGCGCTCGAGGCGGCCGGGTTCACGCCCGAGGACTCCTCGCCCGGTCTGATCTGCACGATCGATGGCCAGCCCGACCCGTGCCCCACCGAGTTCGACGGCAACTACTGGGCGTACTGGCAGGTGGTCGACGGCGAGTGGGAGGCCTCCATGATCGGCGCCGATGAGGCCGACCCCGCTCCCGGTGGCATCGAAGGTTGGCGCTACAACGACGGCTCCGTGCCCCCGCCGCTGCCGGCTGCCGGAGGCGAGGCGAGCGACGACACGGCCACCAGCGACCCAGCGACCGATGACACCACCTCCGACGACGCCGCTACCTCCGACTCCGATGACTCCGGCGGCATCAGCCCGGCGCTCTGGATCGTGATCGGCGTGGTTGTGGTCGCGATCGTGGTCGGCGCCGTCGTCCGCGTCACGGGTGCGCGCGCCGAGCGGGCCGCCGGCCCCGAGCAGAAGGGCGGCGACGCCGCCACGAAGGAGTGAGCATGACGGCGGTCGCCGAGCGCGCTTCGGGCCGGCAGGTTGCCTCGTTGCACCCGCTCGCCTGGTGGGCCTGGGCGCTCGCACTCGCCGCTGCACTGAGCCGGGTCACCAACCCGGTCGCGGTGGTGCTGCTGGCAGTTGCCGTGATCGTGGTGGTGCTGACCTGCCGCTGCGACGGCCGCTGGGGCCGCGCATTCCGCGGTTACTTGATCCTCGCGGGGATCGTGGTGGTGGTTCGGGTCGTGTTCCATCTCCTCGTGGGGGTCGACGGCGGTGGACCGGTCCTGCTGGATCTGCCCCGCATCGACCTGCCACCCTGGGCGGGTGGGCTGGACCTGCTGGGTCCGGTGCGCGTGGGCGGGTTGCTGAGTGCGGTCTACGGCGGCCTCGCGCTCGGCGCGCTGTTGCTGTGCTTCGGTGCCGCCAACTCGCTCGCCGACCCCGTGCGGGCACTGCGCAGCCTGCCCGCCGCGCTGCACCCGATCGGCACCGCGGTGGTCGTGGCGGTCACGGTGGCGCCGCGGCTCGTGACCTCGTTCGCGCGGGTGCGGCGGGCGCAGCGGCTGCGCGGCGTGCCCGCGACCGGCTGGCGCGGGCTCACCGCCACCGTGGTCCCGGTCCTGTCCGACTCCCTCGACCACGCCCTCGCGATGGCCGCCTCCATGGACTCCCGCGGGTACGCCCGCAGCGTCTCAGGCCGGCGCGACGTGGGGGTCGCACTGACGCTCGCGCTCGCCGCCGCCGTGGTCGGCACCTATGGGCTCCTTGACGGGCAGGCACCGCGCTGGCTCGGTCTCCCGATGCTGGCCGCTGGCGCCGCGGTGGCGATCGCCGCGGGCTGGGTCGCCGGGCGACGCTCGCAGCGCACCCGTTACCGCCCCGACCGCTGGGGGTCGGCCGAGACATTCGTGGCCGCCTGCGGGGTCGCGGCGGCCGCCGTGGCGCTGCTCAGCCCCGAGCTGCGCCTCACCGGCATACCCGGCCCGCCTCCGGTCGCGTGGCAGGCGCTCGCGGTCGCGGTCCTCGCGGCCCTTCCGGCCATGCTGGGGAGGCCGCGATGATCGAGCTGACCGACGTCACCCTCACCTACTCCGGCGCGACGGCGCCGGCCCTGCACAACGTGAGCCTCGCCGTCGAGCCGGGAGAGCTGCTGCTGGTGGTCGGCGGGACCGGATCGGGCAAGTCGACGCTGCTGAGTGCGATCACGGGCGCCTTCCCGCACAGCACCGGGGGCGAGCTGCGCGGGACCCTGCGCGTGGCAGGGCGCGACACCCGCAAGCACCGGCCGCGGGACCTGGCGGATGTGGTGGGCGTGGTCGGGCAGGATCCCGAGGCCACGTTCGTCACCGGCACCGTGGAGGAGGAGCTCGCCTACACCCTGGAGCAGCTGGGGCTGCCCGCGGCCGTGATGCGCACCCGGGTGGAGGCGACGCTCGACCAGCTCGGGCTGGCGCACCTGCGGTCCCGACCGCTCGAGACGTTGTCCGGCGGCGAGCAGCAGCGCGTCGCGATCGGGGCTGTGCTCACCGCTCACCCTCAGGTACTCGTGCTCGACGAGCCCACCTCCGCCCTCGACCCGGCCGCCGCCGAGGACGTCCTCGCCGCCGTGCATCGGCTCGTGCACGATCTCGGCCTCACGGTGGTCCTCGCCGAGCACCGCATCGAACGCGTGGCCGGGTTGGTGGATCGAGTGGCGTTGGTCGCCGACGGCGGTGTGCGGGTCGGTCTGCCAGCCGAGGTTCTCGCGGACTACTCGGGAGCACCGCCCGTGGTTGGGCTCGGGATGCTGGCCGGCTGGTCGCCGGTCCCGGTCACGGGGCGTGAGGCGCGCCGACGCGCGCCGTCGCTGGCGGATCGGGTCGGCCCGGCGCCGCCACCCGCTCCCGCGGCCACGAGCTCCACCCTGCTCGAGGCACGCAACGTGAGCGTGCGGCACGGGGCGACCACCGCCGTCAGCGGCGTGGATCTCGACCTCCACACCGGCGAGGTGCTCGTGATCATGGGGCGGAACGGCGCCGGGAAGTCGTCGCTGCTGTGGGCGCTGCAGGGCTCGGGGAAGCGGGCGGCTGGCACGGTGCGGCTCATTGACGGCGCCGACACCGCCTCGCTCACGCCCGAGCAGGCGCGGTCACGTGTGGCGCTGCTGCCACAGCCCGCATCCGATCTGCTCTACCTCGCCGACGTCGCCGCCGAGTGCAACGCTGCCGATGGCGGCACAGGCCGGGCGCGCATCGAGCTCGACGCCCTCGTGCCCGGGATCGCCGACGAGACCAACCCCCGGGACCTCTCCGAGGGGCAACGCCTCGCTCTGGCGCTCGCGATCCAGCTCAGCGCTGACGCCTCGGTGGTGCTCCTCGACGAACCCACCCGCGGGCTTGACGCCGAGGCCAAGGCGGCACTCTCCGCCCGGTTGCGCGCGCTCGCGGAGCAGGGGCGGGCGGTGGTGGTGACGACCCACGACGTCGAGTTCGCTGCCACCTGCGCCGACCGGGCGGTCGTGCTCGCGGGCGGTGAGATCGTGGCCGATGGTCCGGCTGCCGATGTGCTGCGCGCCTCGCCGATGCTCAGCCCGCAGGTCGCGAAGGTGCTCCCGGACGCCGGCGTGCTCACGGTTGCTGACGTCGCCGCCCGACTGGACAACCACGATGGGTGAGGCCATCCCGCTGACCGGGCGCTCCGCCGTCGTGCTGGCCCTGGCGACCCTGGCCGGGGTGATCGCGTTCTGCTGGCCGCTGCTGGTCGATACGGGCGCGGTCCTCGACGACGCGACGGTCGCGCCGCTCGTGCTCGGCGTGGTGCTGCTCGGCGTGCTGGCTGCGGTGCTGGTGGCGTTCGGTGAGGACGGGCTCGATGTGCGCGCCGTCGCGATGCTCGGGCTGCTGGCAGCGGTCGGGGCGGTGCTGCGGCCGCTCTCGGCCGGCGCCGCGGGCATCGAGACCGTGTTCGTGCTGGTGATCCTCGGCGGGCGGGTGTTCGGCGCCGGATTCGGGTTCGTGCTGGGGGCGACCACGCTCTTCGCTTCGGCCCTGCTGACCGGGGGAGTAGGCCCGTGGCTGCCGTTCCAGATGCTCGCCGCCTCCTGGGTGGGCCTGGGCGCCGGACTGCTCCCGCGGCTGCGCCGCCCCGGTGGCTGGGGTGAGATCGCGATGCTGTGTGGCTACGGCGTGGTCGCGGCGCTGGTGTTCGGGCTCGCGATGAACCTCTCGTTCTGGCCGTTCACGCTCGGGGTGGGAAGCGACCTGTCGTTCGTGCCGGGCGGGGAGCTGGGGGAGAACCTGCGCCGCTTCCTCACCTTCACCGTGGTCACGTCGCTCGGATGGGACATCGGGCGGGCCGTCACCACAGTGGTGGGGATCGTGGTGATCGGCCCGGTTGCCCTCCGCCTCCTGCGCCGCACCGCCACCCGCGCCCGCTTCACCCCCTCCTGATCTCAACGCTCTTCTGGCATCGGGACACTTTCAACGCTCTTTCGGCGCCGCCGAGTCCAGGGCAGCCGCTGCCGAAAGAGCGTTGAAGCCTTCGTCAGGACGGAAGAGCGTTGAAGCTTCGTGGGGCCGGATCAGCGTTGAAAGTTGTGAGGGGGTCAGACGTTGCGGCGGTACTTGCCGCCGACGGCGAAGAGGGCATCCGTGATCTGGCCGAGGCTGGCCACGCGGACGGTGTCCATGAGGACGTCGAACAGATTCTCGCCCGCCAGCGCCGCCTGGCGGAGCCGGTCCAGGGCGGCCGGAGCCGCATCAGCGTGGCGCTCCTGAAACTCCGCCAGCCGGCGCACCTGGCCCTGCTTCTCCTCTTCGCTGGACCGCATCAGCGCGACCGGCGCGCGTTCCTCCTCGCCCTCGGGGGCGCGGAAGGTGTTGACGCCGATGATCGGGAGCGAGCCGTCGTGCTTGCGCATCTCGTAGACCATCGACTCGTCCTGGATCTTGCCGCGCTGGTAGCCCGTCTCCATCGCGCCGAGCACGCCGCCGCGCGCGGAGATCTGCTCCAGTTCGGCGAGCACCGCCTCCTCGAGCAGATCGGTGAGCTCGGTCAGCACGAACGAGCCCTGGTTGGGGTTCTCGTTGAGCGAGAGGCCCCACTCGGAGTTGATGATCATCTGGATCGCCAACGCGCGCCGCACCGACTCCTCGGTGGGGGTGGTGATCGCCTCGTCGTAGGCGTTGGTGTGCAGGCTGTTGGCTGAGTCGTACAGCGCGATCAGTGCCTGCAGCGTGGTGCGGATGTCGTTGAAGGCGATTTCCTGCGCGTGCAGGCTCCTGCCCGAGGTCTGGATGTGGTACTTCAACTTCTGGGACCGCTCGTTCGCCTCGTAGCGGTCCCGCATCACCACGGCCCAGACTCGCCGTGCCACCCGCCCGAGCACCGAGTACTCGGGATCCATGCCGTTGCTGAAGAAGAACGACAGATTCGGTGCGAAGTCGTCGATCGCCATGCCGCGCGCCAGGTACGCCTCCACGTACGTGAAGCCGTTCGCCAACGTGAAGGCCAGCTGGCTGATCGGGTTCGCGCCGGCTTCAGCGATGTGGTACCCGCTGATCGAGACCGAGTAGAAGTTCCTCACCTCGTGCTGCACGAACCATTCCGCGATGTCGGCCATCACGCCCAGCGAGAAGTCGGTGGAGAAGATGCAGGTGTTCTGCCCCTGGTCCTCCTTGAGGATGTCCGCCTGCACCGTTCCCCGTACACGCCGCAGCGCATCGGCGCGCACCGCTGCGGTCTCGTGCTCCGACGGCGCCCGCCCGTGCTCGCCCTCGAACGCATCGAGCTGCTGATCGATCGCGGCGTTGAGGAACATCGCCAGGATGGTCGGTGCCGGCCCGTTGATCGTCATCGACACCGACGTGGACGGCGAGCACAGGTCGAACCCCGCATACAGGGCCTTCATGTCGTCCAACGTGGCGACCGAGACCCCCGAGTTGCCGACCTTCCCGTACACGTCCGGTCGCTCGGCCGGGTCGTTGCCGTACAGCGTCACCGAGTCGAATGCTGTGGAGAGCCGCGTTGCCGGCTGGCCTTCAGCGAGATAGTGGAAGCGACGGTTCGTCCGTGCAGGATCGCCTTCACCGGCGAACATCCGGGCCGGGTGCTCATCGGTGCGCCGTCGGGCAAACACGCCTCCGGTGAAGGGGAAATGGCCGGGCAGGTGCTCGCGGCGCAGCCAGGTGAGCAGGTCGCCATCATCGTGAAGCCGAGGGAGGGCCAGCCGCGGCACCTTCGTTCCCGAGAGCGAGATCCCCGGCTCTGCCTCGCGAGCCGAGGCGGCCTGCTCGGGCCAGGCGTTCAGCAGATCTCGCGCCCACGGCGCGATCTCCTGCCCGACGGCGGAGCTCACCTCGGTCAGCTCGCTCACCTCGAGTCCACGTTCAATCAGCTCGGCCGCGGCGCCGTGCAGGTGCTGGGCACGCCTCACCTGGGCCGCCTGCTCCGCGGTCGCATGGTGGTATCCGCGCACCGCGGCTGCCGACTCGGCCAGGTGCTGCACGCGGCTGGCGGGTATCAGTGGCGACACCTGGGTCGAGACCCGTACCCCTGCGTTGCCCAGCGCGAACCGTGAGGTGTCCAGTCCGTGCCCGGCGAGCGCCTCCCGCAGGAACGCCCAGAGCCCCGTGACGCCGTCGTCGTTGAACCGCGAGGCCACGGTGCCGAACACCGGCAGCTCCTCCGGCGGCGTGGTCCACGCCTCGCGCGAGCGAGCGACCTGCCGCCGCACGTGCCGCAGCGCGTCCGGCGCGCCCGCACGGTCGTACTTGTTGACCACCACGGCCTCGGCGAGCTCGAGCATGTCGATCTTCTCAAGCTGCATCGCGGCACCGAACTCCGGCGTCATCACGTAGATCGGCACGTCCACATGGTCGACCACATCGGCGTCACCCTGCCCGATGCCCGGAGTCTCCACGATCACCAGCCCCGCACCCCACGCCGTCGCCGCGGCGATCACGTCATCGAGACAGTCCGGCAGACCCGACCCCGCCACGCGGGTGGCGAGCGACCGGAAGAACACGCCCTCGCCGTCGATCGCGTTCATGCGGATCCGGTCTCCGAGCAGCGCGCCGCCCCGGCGGCGCGAGGGGTCGACCGCCAGCACGGCGACCCGAACGGACTCGTCGAGGTCGAGCCGCAGCCGCCGCAACAGCTCGTCGGTGAGCGAGGACTTGCCCGCGCCACCGGTCCCGGTGATGCCGAGCACCGGAGCACCGCCGGCATGCGAGCGCAGCTGCGTCAGCAGCTGCTCATCCAACGCACCCACCTCGAGAGCCGTGATGGTGCGTGCAAGAGCCCGCCGGTCGCCGTCGAGCAATCGATCCAGCGAGGTGACCGGCGCAGGCGTGAGCGCCGGGTCGACATCAGCAGTGCTCACGACCACGTTGACCATGCCGGGCAGCCCCAGCCGCTGGCCATCCTCCGGCGAGAAGATCTTCGCCACCCCGCGCGATTCCAGCAGCGCGATCTCCTCGGGCACGATCACCCCGCCACCGCCGCCGAACACCGGCACGTGCCCGCACCCGGCGGCCGCCAGCGACTCCAGCAGGTGCGTGAAGTACTCGATGTGGCCGCCCTGGTAGGACGAGATCGCCACAGCCTGGGCGTCCTCCTCCGCGACCGCGCGGACGATCTCGGCCACCGATCGGTCGTGGCCGAGATGGATCACCTCGCACCCCTGCTGCTGCAGGATGCGTCGGATGATCGTGATCGCGGCATCGTGCCCGTCGAACAGGCTCGCTGCCGTCACCACCCGTACCGGGTGCACGGGCACGTGCAGCGGTGGTGTTCCCTCGTTCTCGACCTCGTCGTCGAGATCGCCGTCGGACATCGGCTCAGGCGAGGCGCATGATGAGGTCGTCGACCATCCGACCACGCATCGCGTCGTAGCCGGTGTCCTGACCGGCGTTCTTGAACCCGTTGCGCTGCAGCACCACCAGTGACGCCTCGTTGCTGCGGTTCAGCCGGGCGAAGATCGGCCGCTCGGTGACGACCTCGTCGAGGAACACCTGCAACGCGCGCGTGCCGATGCCGCGCCGCCAGTACTCCCGGTCCACCCAGTACCGCACGTAGGGACGTTCCTCGTCGACGAACTTCTCGATGTGACCCACCACGCCGTGATCCGGGTCGTCCGCCAGCGCGATCGTGCGCATCACCGCGGTGGGGGAGCGGCGCAGCTTCGCCCAGTAGGAGTCGAAGGCCTGCGGGTCGCTGCCGTCCTCGCTGGAGGATGATGCCATCGACTGTGCCTGCGGGTCCTGCAGGTAGGAGTAGAACGCGTGCAGATCGGCGTCCTCGACGTCTCGCAGCACGATCGCTACGGGGTTCTCGCTCATCACACCTCAGCTGTCGGTGGGCGGTCGGGCGGTCCCTTGCATGGTAGGCCCCACCGCTGCGGTGGTGGAGCCGAACCAGCGCCACAGGAGCGGTGCCGTGAGCGCGACGGCGAGCAGGAAGATGGTCTGAGTGGTCATGCCGAGGGCAGTCAACGACCCGGTGGTCGCGAACATGGTCCCGTTGACCGCGACGTCGGCGACCATCACCGACGCGCCCAGTGCGACGCCGGCGCGTTGCCGGCGCAGCACCAGGGCGATCACGGCAGGGTCGAGAAGCGTCAGCGCGACCCAGAATGCGCGTACGGGCGCAGGAAACCCCGCGTAGACAGCAGTTCCCGCGCTCGCCAGGTCCACCAGGTGCGACACCGTTCCGATGCCGAACCCCAGGACCCAGAGCCCCTGCGCCATGCGCACACCGCGCGGCATTCGCCTCCCGGTCTCACGCACCCGGCCAGGCTAACGCGGCCCCACTTTCGCCTCAGCCGGCCACCAGCGCGTCGATCTGCCCCATCGCTTCGGTCATTCCCTCGGCCATGCCCATGCCGATCATCTCGTTCAGCTGTTCGGTCGACTGGAACGTCGTCTGGACAGACATCCGCGTGCGGTCGCCGACCGCTTCGATCGCGACTGTGACGGTGCCGTAGTCCTGCGGGTCAACGGGTTCGCCATCGTCGTTCGAAAAGCCATCGCGAAAGACGAGGTGCGCGGGCGCAGTGGTCTCGACGGTGGTCCACCAGCCGTGCGAGCGCGACCCGTCGGGACCGGTCATGTAGTAGCGCGAGTCGCTGCCAGGGGTGAGGTCATGGCGGTGGAACGTGGCGGGATAGGTCGGCGGACCCCACCACTGCTCGAGCTGGCGCGGGTCGGCCCAGAGCTGCCACGCCCGCTCCGGGGTGGCGGCGAGCTCGCTCACGATCGTCAGGGTGAGGTTCTCGGTATCGGTCTCAGCGTGCAGAACAGGCATGTCAGTCTCCTTGTGTGGCGTCGTGCTCGGTCAGCAGCGCGTCGATACGCGCTACCCGGTGCTGCCACAGGCGCTCGAAGCGCTCCAGCAGCGATCTGGCCTGATGGATGACGTCGACCTCGGCGTGGACGATCTGCTCGCGTCCGCGGCGCACCTTGCGGACCAACCCGGCCCGTTCGAGCACCGCGACGTGCTTCTGTACCGCCGCGAAGCTCATCGAGTAGCGCTCCGCGAGCTCCGACACCGACTGCTCGGAGGTCAGCACCCGCGTGACGATGTCGCGCCGGGTGCGGTCCGCCAGTGCCTGGAAGATCCGATCGGCGTCGTCGTCAGAGAGCCCATGTGCAACCATCGGGTTGTACGTTACGCCGCGAGAGCGGGATGCGCAACCGTTCAGTTGTAGGTTGACGATCTCGTGCCGACGACGTCGATCGCCTGTCGTGCGATCTCCAGCTCCTCGTTGGTCGGGATCACGAGCACGCGTACCCGCGATGCCGAGGTCGCGATGTCGCGGGCCTCACCCGACCGCACGAGGTTCGCCTCGCCGTCGAGCTCGATCCCCAGGCCGGCCAGCCCTTCGAGCGTGAGCGCGCGAACCTCGGCGGAGTTCTCGCCGATACCTGCGGTGAAGACGATCGCGTCGACGCGGCCGAGAACCGCGAGGTAGGCGCCGATGTACTTGCGGACCCGGTAGCAGTAGACCTCGAGCGCGAGCTGCGCCTCAGGCTCGCCGGCCGCGGCTGCCTCGACCAGATCTCGCATGTCCTGCCGCCCAGACAGACCGAGCACGCCGGAGCGCTTGTTGAGGAGGGTGTCGACGGCGTCGATGTCCATCCCTGCCGTGCGCGCCAGGTGGAACACCACCGCGGGATCGATGTCGCCGCTACGGGTGCCCATCACCAGGCCCTCGAGCGGGGTGAGACCCATCGAGGTATCCACCGAGATCCCGCCCCGCACCGCGCATGCCGAGGCCCCGTTGCCCAGGTGCAGCACGATGACGTTGGTGTCCTCCAGCGGTTGCCCCAGGAACTCGGCGGCCCGCTGCGAGACGTAGGCGTGCGAGGTCCCGTGGAAGCCGTAGCGGCGGATGCGGTGTTCCTCGGCGACCTCCCGGTCGATCGCGTACGTGTGCGCGACCTCCGGCATCGTCAGGTGGAACGCGGTGTCGAACACGGCCACGTGCGGCAGGTCGGGGAACTGCGCCCTCGCCACGCGGATCCCGGCCGCGTTCGCGGGGTTGTGCAACGGGGCGAGATCGGAGAGTTGCTCGATGGTGGCGAGCGCCTCCTCATCGATGTGCACCGAGTGCCCGAACCGGGCGCCACCCTGCACGACGCGGTGTCCGACCGCCACCAGCCCCACCTCGGCGAGATCCGGTCCGTGCTGGGCGAAGGCATCCGACATCGCGGCCATGGCCGCGGCGTGATCGGGCACCTGGACCTCGGCGGGATGCTTCTCGCCGCCGACGGTGTGGGTGAGTGCGCCCGGGCCCGCGCCGCCGATCCGCTCGATCAGCCCGACGGCGAGAGCCTCGCCGCTCTCGGCATCCACCACCTGGTACTTCAACGACGACGACCCGGAGTTGATCACCAGGACCGGCTTGCTCACTGTGCGACCCCCTGCGCCTGGATCGCCGTGATGGCGACCGTGTTGACGATGTCCTGCACCAGCGCCCCGCGCGAGAGGTCGTTGACCGGCTTGCGCCGACCCTGCAAGACAGGCCCGACGGCGACCGCCCCGGCCGACCGCTGCACCGCCTTGTACGTGTTGTTGCCGGTGTTCAGATCGGGGAACACCAGCACGGTCGCGTGGCCCGCCACGGCCGAGTCGGGCATCTTGGACGCCGCCACATCTGGCTCCACGGCAGCGTCGTACTGGATCGGCCCCTCCACCACCAGCTCCGGTGCGCGTTCACGCACGAGCTCGGTGGCGCCGCGGACCTTGTCCACGTCGGCACCCGAGCCGGACTCGCCCGTGGAGTAGGACAGCATCGCGACCCGTGGCGTCACCCCGAACTGCTGCGCGGTCGCCGCGGAGGAGATCGCGATGTCGGCGAGCTGCTCCGCCGTCGGGTCCGGGTTGACCGCGCAGTCGCCGTACACCAGCACGCGGTCCTCCAAGCACATGAAGAACACGGAGGAGACCACCGAGACGCCCTCGACCGTCTTGACGATCTCGAAGCTCGGCTTGATCGTGTGCGCTGTGGTGTGTTGCGCGCCGGAGACCATGCCGTCGGCGAGCCCGAGCTGCACCATCATCGTGCCGAAGTACGAGACGTCCACCACGATCTCCCGCGCGCGGTCCACGGTCATGCCCTTGTGCGCCCGCAGCTCGGCGTACGTCGTGGCGAACTGCTCGCGCAGCTCACGGTCGGTGGGGGAGACCACGGTGGCATCCGCCAGATCGAGCCCCAGCTCACTGCCGCGGGCGCGGATGCTGGCCTCGTCACCGAGGATCGTCAGGTTCACCACGTCACGTGCCAGCAGTGTGCTCGCCGCCCGCAGGATCCGGTCGTCCGATCCTTCAGGTAGCACCACGTGCTTGCGATCGGCGCGGGCGCGCTCGATGAGGTCGTACTCGAACATCAGTGGCGTCACCACCTCCGAACGCGGCAGATCGACAGCCTTCAACAAGGCGGCGCCGTCGACGTGCTGGCTGAAGGTGGTTCGCGCGGTGTCGAGCTTGCGCTGCGACCCGGTGGACAGCAGCCCCCGGGTCTCGGCCACTCGCCGCGTGGTCTCGAACGTGCCGAGCTCGGTCGCGACCATCGGCAGCCTTTGCGGCAGACCGCTGATCAGCCGGGTCACCTGGTCCGAAGGGAGGAAGCCGCCGTTGAGGATCATTCCGGCCAGTGACGGGAAGCTCTCCGAGGCGTGCGCCGCGACGATCGCGAGCACCACCTCCGAGCGGTCGCCGGGCACGATCACCACGCCGCCGTCGGCCAGTCGGTCGAGGATGTGGTCCATCGTCATGCCGCCGACGATCAGCGTCTCCGCCTCGCGATCCAGCAGCTCGGCATCTCCCGCGACCAGGCGCCCGTCGACCGCCTCCATCAGGTTCGCGAGCGTCGGCGCCGACAGCAGCGGTACGTCGGGCATCACCCACGCGGGGACCGGGACCGTGCTCAGCTGCTCGCGGATCTCCTCCAGGTGCTGGGGGTTCGCGCGATTCGCGACCACCGCCACCACCTCCGCGTGGCCGGCCACAAGCTCAGCCGACGCGATGTCGACCATCTGCCGGACGTCGTCGGCCTCTCGCTTGAGAGCCGACCCCACCAGCACGACGGCGGAGCCCAGGTTCGCAGCGATTCTCGCGTTGTACGCGAGCTCGGTCGGGCCGGCCACATCGGTGTAGTCCGAGCCCACGATCACCACCACGTCGCACAGACCCTCCATCTGCCGGTAGCGGCGGATGATCTCGCCGAGCGCGGCGTCCGGGTCCGCGTGCACGTCGTCGTAGGTGACGCCGATGCACTGCTCGTAGGTGAGGTCCACGCCGTCGTGCGCCAGGAGCAGGTCCAGCACGGAGTCGGTGCCGTCATCGGCACGCGCGATCGGGCGGAACACGCCCACGCGCACCTGCGCGGCGAACAGCTCGACCAGTCCGAGGGCGATCGAGGACTTGCCGGTGTGTCCCTCGGGCGAGGTGACATAGACGCTCCGTGCCATACATGTGCTCCTGCGGTGTGATCGTGCTCGTGGGGTCGGGGACTCGTTGCGTCGAACGCTCGAAGGGAGGTATCACGCAGCGTATGACGCAACGGCTACTCGTTGTCGGCGGCGGTGTCCTGGGCTCCTGCGGGGTCGACCTGGTCGCCGGCGTCAGGCCACACCCAGTCACGGACCTCGGGGATGTCATCGCCGTGGTCGCGGGTGTACTGGCGGGCGCGGAGCCGGGAGTCGGCCATCTGCTGCCGCAGCCCGGCGGCCCTCGCGCCGAGCGAGGGGACCCGGTCGATCACGTCCATCACCAGGTGGTAGCGGTCGAGGTCGTTCAGCATCACCATGTCGAACGGTGTGGTGGTGGTGCCCTCCTCCTTGTACCCGCGCACGTGCAGGTTGTGGTGGCCGTTGCGTCGGTAGGTGAGGCGGTGGATCAGCCACGGGTAGCCGTGGAACGCGAAGATGATGGGGGACCCGGTGGTGAAGATCGTGTCGAAGTCCCGCCCGCTGAGCCCGTGCGGGTGCTCGGCAGGGTCCTGCAGCCGCATCAGGTCGACCACGTTGACCACGCGCACCTTGAGCTCAGGCAGGTGCTGTCGCAGCAGATCGGCGGCGGCGAGGACCTCCAGGGTCGGGATGTCCCCGGCGCACGCGAGCACCACATCCGGGTCCTCGCCCTGCACCTCGGTGCCGGCCCAGTCCCAGATACCGAGGCCGCGCGTGCAGTGCGCGATCGCCGCATCCATGTCGAGGAACTGCGGACCCGGCTGCTTGCCCGCTACCACCACGTTGATGTAGTCCTTGCTGCGCAGGCAGTGGTCGTAGGTGGACAGCAGCGTGTTGGCGTCCGGCGGCAGGTAGACCCGCACCACCTCGGCCTTCTTGTTCAGCACGTGGTCGAGGAAGCCCGGATCCTGGTGGCTGAAGCCGTTGTGGTCCTGCCGCCACACGTGCGAGGACAGCAGGTAGTTGAGGCTCGCGATCGGGCGCCGCCACGGGATCTCGCGCGTGACGTCCAACCACTTGGCGTGTTGGTTGAACATCGAGTCGATGATGTGGATGAAGGCCTCGTAGCAGTTGAAGAGCCCGTGCCGGCCGGTCAGCAGGTAGCCCTCGAGCCAGCCCTGGCACTGGTGCTCGCTCAGCATCTCCATCACGCGGCCCGCTCGCGCCAGATGGTCGTCGGTGTCCTCCGGGAGGTACTCGGCGTTCCACTGCTTGGCGGTCGCGTCGTAGACGGCCTGCAGCCGGTTCGACGCTGTCTCGTCCGGCCCGAAGATGCGGAAGTTGTCAGGGTTCTTGCGGATCACCTCGGTGAGCCAGGTGCCCAGCACCTTGGTCGACTCGCCGATCGCGCCCGCCGGCGTGGGCACGTCGACGGCGTAGTCCCGGAAGTCCGGCAGCCTCAGGTCACGCAGGAGCAGACCGCCGTTGGCGTGCGGGTTCGCACTCATACGGAGCTCGCCCACCGGTGCGAGCGAGGCGATCTCGGGACGCAACGCTCCGCCGTCGTCGAACAACTCTTCGGGCACGTAGGACTCGAGCCAGCCGCGGAGCACCTCAAGATGCTCCGGGGTGTCGCGGGCGCTGGCCAGCGGTACCTGATGGGCACGCCATGACCCCTCGGTGCGCTTGCCGTCGATCTCCGGCGGGCACGTCCACCCCTTCGGGGTGCGGAAGACGATCATCGGCCAGGCCGGGCGGTCCTCGTCGCCCTCGGCAGCGGCCTTCTTGATGGCGGCGATGTCGTTGAGGACCTCGTCGAGAAGGCGAGCGAACCGTTGATGGATCGAGCGGTAGGACTCCTCGTCGAACCCGGCCACGAACTCGTACGGCGTGTGCCCGTACCCGCGCATCAGATCGGCCAGCTCCTCGGACGGGATGCGCGCGAGCACCGTGGGGTTGGCGATCTTGTAGCCGTTGAGATGAAGGATCGGCAGCACCACGCCGTCCTTGGCCGCATTGACGAACTTGTTGCTGTGCCACGCGGTCGCGAGCGGCCCGGTCTCGGCCTCACCATCGCCCACCACTGCCGCCACCAGCAGGTCCGGGTTGTCGAACGCAGCGCCGTAGGCGTGCGAGAGCGAGTAGCCGAGCTCGCCGCCCTCGTTGATCGAGCCCGGGGTCTCGGGAGCCACGTGGCTCGGGATACCGCCGGGGAAGGAGAACTGCCGGAACAGCTTGCGCATGCCCTCGGCGTCGGCGGTGATGTCCGGGTACGTCTCGCTGTAGGTGCCCTCCAGGTAGGAGTTCGCCACCAGCCCCGGGCCGCCGTGACCGGGGCCGGTGACGTAGACCGTGCTCGTGGACCGTTCGGCGATCGCACGGTTGAGGTGGGCGTACAGGAAGTTCAGGCCGGGTGTCGTGCCCCAGTGGCCGAGCAGCCGAGGCTTGATGTCCTCACGCGAGAGGTCCCGGTGCAGCAGCGGGTTGTCGAGCAGATAGATCTGTCCGACCGAGAGGTAGTTGGCGGCGCGCCACCAGGCATCGATCCGGTCGAGCGTGTCGTCGTCGAGGTCGGCGACGTCGCGCGCCGGCCAGGTGATCGTGTCGGAGCCTGCGGTCATGGGAGAGCCTCCAGTCGTCGCGTCCACGATTCCTCATCCAACTCTGCCGCGCCAGTGGTTGTCTCAGCCGTTGGTCCCAGGTCCGCGATTTCGTTGGTACCGCGCACGCGGCGGATCCCGCACGCTGGTGACAGTCCCGATGCGTCGATGCGCACCGGGACTTGACGTGTCGGACGAGCAGGCGGGGGACGCCGAAGCATGACCACGAGTACACCGAACCCGAGCGTGACGCGATGGTCTGCACGGGCCGTCGGAGCGGCAGTCCTGGCACTGGGACTGGCCGCTTCGGCGGTCCCGGCGCACGCGGACGAGGCGGACGCGACCCTGACCGGCGTGGTCGTCGGCATCGACGGCAGCACCGACACCCACGCGGTGGTCGAGGTATCGCCGGAGGGAGGCGGCACGGTCCAGCGCGCCGAGGTCGCCGCCGACGGGACGTTCGAGATCGACGCCATCGAGCCGGGTCGCTACTACGTGCGGTCCTCCGACCAGCGGCCGGGCGTCGACGCCGTCTACAGCGGCGCGGGCTGGAACGGTTCGACGAGCGAGCCGAACTTCCACGACTCCGTCGAGATCGGGGCCGGCACCACCGAGGTCGAGTTCGAGCTGCCGTTCCTGCGGGGGGTCCTGGTCACCGCGGTCGACGAGGCCGGTGCGCCGTTGCCCAACATCCCCCTGTGGATCGAGTTCTACGACGCCGAGAACGACCGGTGGAACCCGCTCGCTCACGATGCGCCCATCACGGACGAGGAGGGGCGCCTCTTCATGGGCCTTCGCTCCGGCAGCGACACCGTGCGTTTCTGCCTGCGGGACGTCAACTACACACCCGAGAACAATCCGGAGCTGCGCTATCACACCGCCTGCCACGCCAGCGGCGGCGACATCGAGGACGCGACGCCCGTGACCCTCGCCCCGGACGACCGCAAGGTCGAGTTCTCGATCACCATGGAGGCTGCCGGCCGCTCGATCTGGCACGAGTACCCGGTGGTGCACGGAGACGCCGAGGTGGGCGGCACGCTGACGGTCGAGAGCAACCGCTGGGAGCCCACCGGCCTGTCGCTCGCGTACCAGTGGGGGACGTACGAGGACGCCGGGTTCGTCGCGATCACGGGGGCGACCGAGCGCACATTCGTGCCGACGGACGATCTTGACGGCGTGCGACTCGCGGTCCAGGTCACGGGCGAGGCGGAGGGCTACGTCAGCACCACGGCCACGGTCGACGCGGGCACGGTGGGCGAGCGCGCTCCCGAGCTCGCCTCGTTCGAGCTCAGCGGCTCCAACACCTCGGGAAGCACCGTGACCGCGGAGATCGGTGCGACCACGCCGGCCGAGGTGAACAAGGAGGTGACGTGGTACGCCGACGGCGTCCGTGTCCCCGAGGTGTTCGGTCACTCGCTGACGATCACGGAGGCGCTGGCCGGTGCGGAGATCAGCGCGTACCTGCGGATCTACGAGTACAAGCCCGGCGGGAACAGCGACTACCCGGCCAGCAGGTTCGCGTTCGCCACGCTGGAGGTACCGGTGATCGATCCGGGCACGGTCGCGATCGAAGGCCCGCTGCTGCCGCAGCCGAAGAACGCACTGGCGGCGCGTGTGGCCGGGTGGGACAGCGAGGCCACGCTCACCTACCAGTGGTATCGCGGCGACACCCCGATCAGCGGTGCGACCCGGCCGTTCTACGCGATCCAGCAGGCGGACGGCGGGCACCGGATCTACCTCGAGGTCACCGCCACGATGCCCGGCGCCGAGCCGGTGACGGTCCGGTCGGAGGGCACCCGCCAGGTGGGCCTCGGCGGCGTCATCGACCCGCCCAGGAACACCTGACCTGCCTCGGCGGCAGGGGAGTTCTGCCGCCGCTTGCGCTGGAAGGGCGCTCAGGGTTCCGGGAGGATGCCCTCCGTGCCCTTCCCTGCATCCGCCCCCGAACCGCGCCCTCCGGGGTTGTGGTCGCGGCTGCGAGGCCGCGTCGTGGAGAAGATCCCGACGACGGCGCTCGGCATGGAACGTGCCCTCGCTCTCGCGGTGGCCGGGTTGCGCATCGGGACGCTCGTGCAGATGGCTCCCGCGCTCGGTGCCGGGCTCGCGGTCTCGCAGCGACCCGGTGTGTACGCGGTGAGCTGGGGGCTCGCGGCGGCGATGGCGCTGACCGTGAGCGTGGTGGCGCTGATCCGGCAGCACCCGGTCGGACCGCGGCTGTTCGCCGTGGACGCCGTGGTCGCGGCCGGCTTGCTGGTGCTCGGAGACCTGTGCGTGCCGCCGGACATGCGGGTGGGCACCTGGGTGGGGTTCCAGCCGGCGTACGCCCTGTCGGTGGTGGCGAGCGGCGCCGTGATCCGGGCCGCCTGGTGGTGGCTGGCGGGTGTGACGGCCGTGGTGGCCGCCGACGTGTACTACCGGGTGCTGCACGTGGAGCAAGCGGGGATGAGCACGGCCATCGGGAACATCCTCACCTACGTGGTGCTCGCTGCGGTGACGCGTGTGGCGGTCCGCTACATCCGGCGGGTCGCAGCCGACGGTGACCTCGCACGCGCCGAGGCGGCCGAGCTCGGGCGGCGCGAGGAGGAGCGACGTGCCCAGCTCGCCATCCACAACGGCGCTGCGGTGATGCGGCTGCTTGCCGATCCTGACCTCGGCGAGGAGGTGCGCGACGGGTTGCGCCGCGAGGCCGACATCGAGGTGCGTCGAATGCGGAGCTACCTGCAGGGCGAGCAGCAGCCGGGCAGCGGGTCAAGCCCGCAGGACCTCGCCTCATGGCTGCGCGCCACGGCGCAGCGGTTCGACGACCTGCCGCTCACGGTCACGGTGGACCTGGCCGAGGGTGTCCCGGTCAGCAGCGAGCTTGCGGCTGCGCTGGACCACGCCGTGGCTGCGTTGCTTCTCAACGTGCGCGAGCACGCCGACGCCGACACCGTGGTGCTGCACGCCGACGCCGCGCCCGCCGCAGCGGGCGCGACCCGGTGGATCGTGACCTTGCACGACGACGGCCGCGGCTTCGATGCCGACCCTGGCCACTGGGGCGTCGGGCTGCGGGAGGTCTCCCACGAGCAGCTCCGGCGGCATGACGTCACCTTCGAGCTGTCCTCGACCCGGGGGCGCGGGAGTACTGCGGTACTCACGGGGGTTGCGACCGAGAGCGGGGGCGAGAATGTCGGTTGAGCGACCCACCGCCGTCGTGGTCGACGATGCCACGGTGATCCGCGAGTCGGTGCCGATCCTCATGACGGGACTGGACGTCGTCGGCCGCTATGCAGGAGTCGAGCAGATGCTCGACGAACGCCCTGACTCCGAGGTGGTGATCCTCGACCTGCACCTGAGCAACGCCAGCCAGCCCGACGTGCGGCAGGGCATCGCGGCGGTGCGGGCCGTGGTCGCTGCCGGCTACCGGGTGTGCGTGTTCACGCAGGAGGAGCGACGGTTCGTGCTGGCGGCGTGCCTGGCGGCCGGGGCGTCGGGCGTGGTCGCGAAATCTGCCGGGACGGCCGAGACCCAGGAGGCGTTCGCCGCGGTGGCTGCCGGCGAGGTCGTGATGCCGCAGGCGCTGATCGGGCTTGTCGAGGTGCTCGTGCGGCGCAACAACCTGACGATCCTGTCCGAGCGGCAACGGCAGGTGCTCTCCGGACGTGCCCGCGGGTTCACCTACGCCGAGCTCGGCGAGCAACTGTTTCTGTCCGAGTCCACCCTGCGCGGGTACTGGGCGACCGTGACCGAGAACGTGTCGGAGTACCTGCAGCAGGCCACGCCTGCGGAGATCGAGCACGCGCTCGGCATCGGCCCGGGTGACCTCCTCGATATGTGGCCGGTCCCACCTGAGGCGAGTGACGCCGTCGAGAAGGACGAGGCGCGTTGGTGGCAGCTGCGCCAGAAGCGGCGGCGTCGGCGGCGCTGAGCATGCCGTGCGCCCGCCTACGCTGGTGGGGTGCGTGACTGGGTACGAGCAGCGACGACTCCCCGCATGCTCGGCATCTTCGCGCTGCTGCTGGTCGGCGCGGTCGTGTGCGTGCGGCTCGGGGCGTGGCAGGTGGACCGTGCAGTCGGTGCGGCGGAGCAGCAGGCCGCCATCGAACAGGCGGCGCGCGAGAACGATCCACCGGTGCCGATCGCCGAGGTGGTCGCCCCGCAGACCTCGTTCACCCAGGCGATGGTGGGGCAGCGTGTCGAGGTGACCGGTGTGTGGGAGCCGGATCTGGCGTACTGGGTGCCCGGGCGTGAGCTCGACGGGCGGCCCGGCTACCTGCTGCTGACCGCGTTCCGGGAGGAGAGCACGGGGGCGCTGCTTCCGGTCGTGCGCGGCTGGGTCGCCGAGAAGGATCCTGCCCACCTCGAGCTGCCGAGCGGCACCGCGACCGTGATGGGCTTCATCGACGGATCCGAGGCCGCCGAGACCGGCGGCGCCGACGGCGATGAGATCGACTCGGTGAGCGCCGGCGCGCTCGTCAACATCTGGGGCGGGCCGATCTACTCGGGGTACGTGATCCTCGTGTCAGCGACGCCCGAGGCCGGTGCGCCGGGGTGGGCGCCTGGCGGCGGTGCGACGCTCGAGGCGATGCCACCGCCCGTCGTGCCCAGCGGTGGCCTCAACGTGCGGAACCTGCTGTACGCGGCTGAGTGGTTCGTGTTCGGCGGCTTCGCGTTGTTCCTGTGGTGGCGCATGGTCCGCGACGAGGTCCGGGTGCTGCGAGCCTGACACCGGCGCTCAGGGGGCGAGGAGCCAGCGGATCCCCTCGGCCCAGGTACCGCGCCACCACGCAGCGTCGTGCCCGCCGGCGAACTCGCGGTACCGGGCGTCGTAGCCCTTGAGGTCGAGGACGTCGTGCAACCACCGGTTGCCGAAGACTTGCCACACCCGTGCCGGCGGTGGACCGTTCTCCAGGTTGCCGCACTCCTGATAGATCCGGATCGGGGCAGGTGGGTTCTGGCGGAAGGCGTCGATGAGCGTGGGGACGCTCGCCGGCTCGCCGGTGCGGACTGGAGTGGCCGTGCTCGGGTGCCACCAGCAGGAGGGCGACTGCATCAGCGCGCAGCCGAACGTCTCCGGGTGGTGCAGTGCGGTCCAGCCGGCGCAGAGCCCGCCGAAGCTGCTGCCGCTGAGGATCGTTTCCGCCGGGTGGGCGGTGAGTGCGAAGTCCTTCCGCAGCCAGGGAAGCAGCTCGGTGGCGAGCGCGCGCGAGAAGTCGGGGTTCGCCGTCATCTCCTGGTTGCGCAGGCCGATCTCGTCCACGAGCACCACCACCAGCGCTGGGATCTCGCTCGCGGCGAGCAACTGGTCGCGCACCGACGGGGCGAGGTGACCTTCCTCGCCGTCGAGCACGACGGCCACGGGGTACGGGCCGCCGTCGGGCGACCAGCCGGCCGGGGTCGAGACCCACACGGGCCGCTCGTTGCCGAGGATCGCGCTCGTGAACGTGCGCGCGTGCAGGATGCCGACCGGTGGGGGCGCGAGGGCGCGATCGAGCCAGGGGAGCCGTTCGGCTTCGGGCAGCACGGCGACCGGCCGCCGCAGCCGGGAATCGCGCGACGGCGGGTGCGCGTTGGTGGGGTCACCGACCGGACCACCGGGGCGCAGATCGACGTGGTAGCTGAAGCGCAGGTCTGCCGGCAGGTCCCATCTCAGGTGCCACACCGGCGTTCCAGGGATCTTGACGAGCTGCCGCTGCTCCGGCGGGAGCCAGCTGACCTGTTCCACGAGCGTGACCCCGTCGAGCGGCTCCTGCTGGACGTGGACGAACGTGACGTGCGCCCTGCCGCTTGCGCCGCGCTCGATCAGCGGCGTGCCGTCACGCTGCAGGAGTGACGCGAAAGTGTCGAGGTCGATCTCGCCGTCGGCGAGCGCGCGGAGATGGGGATGCACGTCGCTCATCGTTCCGCATGCGGGCACGTGCCCGTCCGGCTGGAACGAATCGCACGCTCGATGAGCGAAACGGGCCGAGGCAACCGGTTGTCACGTCGTCGAGAGTGCGATGTGTTCCAGGCGGGCGAGTCGGGTCCGGCTCTCGGCGAGCAGGATGCCCGACCTGACCTGACGGATCACGTACGCGGGGTCGTCGCTCAGCTGCTTGTAGGTGTAGCGCCGGTAGATCCAACCGGCCAGTTGGAGGGCGTTCCGGCGCAGGCGGTCCGACTCGAACACGTCGCGGCGAGAGTGGAACTCGTATCCGTCGACTTCCACGAGGAGCTTGAGGCCGGTGAATGCGATGTCGAGGAAGTAGTTGTCGCCGTCGAGGGTGATCGGCACGTTGGCGCGCCAGCCCGTGATGCCGGCTCCGTGGAGGACCTTGTGCGCGAGTCGCTCTGCTGCCGACCACGGTTCGGCCCGGCTCTCGAGGAGGAGCCGACGCCGGTCGCGGTTGCCGCGCCGGTACGGTGTCGCGGCCAGCGCGGTCTCGAGATCGCCGATGCGGACCATCTTGGAGCGCAGCACGGTGTCGATCGAGTCGCCCTCGGAGGGGATCGCGAGGTCGAGCGCTGTCAGAGCGGGGTGGCTGAGCAGCGACTCACCGCGGTTGATCACGAGTTCCTGCGGGATGCTCCGACGCACGAAGCGGTATCCCGGACGGCGCATCGAGGTCACGCTCGCGACCTCGATCTCAGTGACCGGAACCTCACGCCAGAACGTCTGCGCCGCGGCCGCCGCGCCGAGCAGCACAGCGTCCGGGCGCCACGCGCAACGGCGGCCGAACGCCAGAACGGGTCAGCCGCGACGTCGGCGCGCAGGTACGTGCCCGGCAGCACCGCGACGATCGCACCGGCTGCGGCTGCTCGCGACAGGCTTGCTGGGCTGATGCGGGACTGGCCTCGACGGAGGAGGCGGGGGAGCGTGCACTCGATGGCCGTCAGCTGGCGTAGCAACCGGTTGCCATTTCATCGAGTGCGCGATTCGTTCCAGGCCCGGCCTCCCGGCCGGGCTACTCCTGCTGCCAGGAGTGCCACAGGGCGGCGTAGGAGCCGTCGGCGGCGACGAGCTGATCGTGCGGGCCGATCTCGTCGATGCGACCGTCGGCGACCACGGCCACGCGGTCGGCGTCGTGGGCGGTGTGAAGGCGGTGCGCGATCGCCACCACGGTCCGCCCGGACAGCACCGCGGACAGCGACTGCTCCAGGTGTCGAGCCGCGCGCGGGTCGAGCAGCGACGTGGCCTCGTCGAGCACGAGCGTGTGCGGGTCGAGGAGCACCAGCCTGGCCAGCGCGATCTGCTGCGCCTGCGCAGGCGTCAGCGCCACCCCGCCTGAACCGACTTCGGTGGCGAGGCCGCGCTCGAGCGCACGCACCCAGGCCCACGCGTCGACCGCACGCAGCGAGTCCGCCAGCTCCTCGTCCGAGGCGTCCTCCTTCGCGAGTCGGAGGTTCTGCGCGATCGTGCCGACGAACACG
>NZ_JBMDXJ010000324.1:0-17483 GCF_048594945.1 Pseudactinotalea sp.
CTAATCTTGTTTTTTAAGGGTTTGCCGTGTGGGCGCGCGGCCGGGGCGGCGGCATGTCGGGTCGCGTAGAAACTCGAGGCGTTAATCACGCCGGCGCTCTGACGCCGCGCGGCGTCGACGATGAAGTCCGCGGACCGCTCCAGGTAGTCGTGCAACGGCACCTGCGGGTAGTCGCGGCGTCCGGGCACCAGCGAGCGGTGGTACTCGATCCCGTCGACGACGTCGGTCATCGGCACAGTACGCTCGTCGTCCGCATCCCACCGGTCATAGGGGAAGCCGAGACGCGTGATCGCCTGCACGTTCCAGCCAGCGCGCGCGGTCGCGCTGATGATCCCGTGGGAGCGGGTCGCATAGCCGCCGGCACGGATCGGGAGCGACTGCGACAGCACGCACAGGACCGAGTCCGGCGCGGGGTCGTACTCCGGGACTGCCGACCTACCCGCCGACCTCGGCCAGCCTGACGCCAGGATCTCGAGGCGGTCACGACTCCGTTCGAGGAGCTCCGCTGCCTGTGCGTCGCTCGAGCCGCGCTCAAGCATGTCGGCTGCGATGCGCGACGCGAGCCCAAGGTCTCCGACCTTCGCTGCTGCCTTGGCAAGCAGCGCGCGCTGGTCAGCGGCGGCCAGTCCTGCCGCGACCAGTCGTTCGTCACACGCCTCGATCTCGTCAGCTCGACGGTACCCCACGGACAGCCGTTTCGCCTCGACGATCGCCAAGCTGCTGGGATCCTGTTGCCGCCCCGCTGCGCGCTCCGACTTCAGGCTCCTCCAGGCACGACGCGCGAACCTGCGCGCTCGCCTGGCAGTGTCACGGACTCCGGACTCGAAAACCCCAGTCATTATCACTCCCGTCGTTCGCCGCACAGGGGTGCCGTGCTCGGCCAGACTCAGTCGGCATCCCGACCTGAGGTCGTTCACGACAGAACGGCGAACTCCCGGTGTCCCGGGCGTGGATGCGCACTGTCGGGTCGACTCACGTCGCGGCGACGCTAACGAGCAAGGGTGAACGGTCGGCGAACAACGGGTGTTCGTGGCCATTACGGTTCCAGAACGGGCCAGCGCTCCTGCCACAACTCCTCGTAGAGCTGTCCGACGCGCGGGACGATCGTGTGCCAGTCGCGCTGCTCACGCACCCACCGCAAACCTCGGGCGGCGACCGCCGCCCGCTGCTCAGGCGAGTCCAGGAGCGAGCGGAGCGCCTGGGCAAGCGCCGGGGCCGATCCCTTGGTGAAGAGCCTTCCTGTCGCGCCGTCGTCGACGATCTCGGCGAGAGCTGCGACGTCGGAGGCCACGACAGCCTTGCCCATCGCCATCGCCTCGAACGGCTTGAGCGGAGAGACGAGCTCGCACACCTTCTCGGGCAGTCGCGGGAAGGGGGCGATGTCGATCAGGGAGTAGTACTGCTCCACCTGCTCGTGCGGCACTCGCCCGGTGAAGAGGACGAGGTGGTCGATCTCTCGTGCCGTCACCGCGGCGCGAAGTCCGGGCAGCGAGCGGCCGTCTCCGACGATCAGCACCCGGAAGTCGTCGCGTTCGCGGCTCAGCTGTGCCGCCGCCTCGACAAGCAGGTCCAGTCCCTCGTACTCCACGAGACCGCCGACGTATCCGATGACCGTCTTGCCGTCGACACCGAGCCGGCGTGCCAGCTCCGTGTCGGGCTCGCGGGGTTCGAAGCGCGACGTGTCCACGCCGTTGGGGACCACGACGATGCGTTCCTCAGGAACACCGAGACCGACGAGATGGTCGCCGAGAGCGCGAGTGATCACGACAGCCCGGTCTGCCAGCGTCGCCGCCTGGGCCTCGAGCCGTTCCAGGAGCTCGAACATCTCGGTCTGGTCGAACTCAGGCTCGCGAACAAGTCGTGTGAACTCCCACAGCCCTCGCACCTCGTAGACCGAGGCGATCCCGGTGCGCCGGGCGACATCGACGGCAGCGAAGCCGTTGCGGACGTTGCTCGCTGCGTGCACGATACCCGGCCGCTCTGCTGCCACGAGCGGACCGAGCGCACCTCGATAGGCGTCGACCATGCGCTGGATGGGCCAGTGCGGCAGTGCGCCCTCCATCGGGAGCCGGAGGTAGGGCACGCCGTCGACCTCGTCGCGCGGTGGGTGCTTGGCAATGTGCTCGGGGTATCCCGGTTGAGTCACGCCCCGCACGTCCCAGCCACCTTCGCGGAGAGCACGGAGAAGGCCCTGCGTCCGCGTCGCGTAGCCGAGGCTGGTGTGCGGGAGCGAGCTGTGAAGCAGGTAGTGGACTCGTCGATCGTGGGGGCCCCCGGCGGTATCCCGGGCTGGCGGCGGAGCCCAACCGTGCTCGAGCGAGTCGAGTCCGCTGCGCCCGAGCGTGGCCGTGCGTCGCATGACCGGATCGCGCGGGTGCCGCTCGAGCACGCGTTCTGCCAGCGCTGTGCTCAGCCGCAGGTCGCCATCGTCACGGAGCAAGGTCGCCAGTGTCGACGACGTCGCGTCGTCCGTCCCGGAACCCTCGAGAACCGCTCTCGCGACCTCCGCACGTTCGGAGTAGCTGCCGGCGTAGACCACGGCTGCGGCGTGCACCGCCGGGTCGTGGGACCGCGCACGGACGACATCAGCCGGGGCGCCCGGGGGCACGCCGTCGGCCAGCGTCAGGGCCCCCCGGAGCTGCCGCTCCGCTTGGTCATCGGCGGGTGCGAGGCGGCGCAGCAGTTCGCCGGCCCCCTCGCGACCAGCAAGCGCCAAAGCCTCACGCACCAGAGCCGAGACGTCGCCGGCGCGCACGACCATCAGTCCGCCGAAGATCTCTGCGGCCCGACCTGGCTGGCCTGTGCGCCGCAGCGCGGCGCACAGGTCCAGTCGCAGCGCCACGTCGCCAGGACGTCGGCTCACGAGCCGTTGCAGCTCGGGAAGCAGAGGCGTCGGGTCCTTCGCCACCACCACCGCTGCAGCCGCGGCGCGCGACGCGGCACGGTTGCGTGAGCGTAGGTGCCGCGACCACAGCCGCCTGATCCGTGGGTCCGGGGACCCGTCGAGCCGGCGGACCAGCTCACGACGCAGCGCCTCGGCGAGTGCGTCACCGCGAACCAATAGTGGACGCGTGAGCACAAGATCGAGCGCCAGCGAGCGACCGCGCTGTGCGAGACCTGCCACGCTAGCCCTCACCTCTCATGGTCCGATACCACGCCACGGGTTCATGGCGCTGCCGGATTCTATGCGAGGCGCCTCAGGAGCTCAGGTCACCCTGATCGAAAGGGCGTTCGACCGACCCTCCGGCTGCGCTGTCGAGACCCCCGGCGGCGAGGTCGCCACCGAGGCGCGGATCCGGTAGCTGTTCGAGGCGCCGGGATTGATCACGTGCGTGGCATAGCCGTTCTCGATCGCGAACTGCCGCACGTGGTGCCAGCCGGCCGTCGCGGTCTTGCGCTGCAGGTTGACACGGCCGGAGACCGGCCCGTCGGCACTGACCCAACGGACCTCGAGGGTGGTCCGGGCTCCGCGAGTCACACTGGTCGGCCCGGCAAGCTGCATCACAGGGTCATCACCGGCTCGGAGCACCCTGATCGACAAGGTGTTGCTGGTCCCTCGAGGTTCGCGGGTGTCGATCACGGGCGTCGTCGTCGATGAGATCCGGAAGCGGTACGAGTTCGAGGCGCCGGGAAAGATGTCCATGGTCGCGTGGCCGTTGTTGACGTCGATCTGCCGAACGTGCTCCCAACCGCTCCCCTTCTTGCGCTGCAGGTTGATCTTCCCGCTCACGTTGTCGCCGGACAGCGTCCATCGGATAGTCAGCGTCGTTCTCTGGCCGCGGCTCACCACGGTAGGGCCGGACACCCGGAGTGTGCTCGCGACCGTGGCCCGGCTGTGCGCGCCCGCACGGATCGAGCTGAGCTTGGAGTAGAGGTGGCCACCGGGACAGGTGGTGGACTTCGTGTCACGGTGCGCAGAGACCCTGGGTAGCGGGCGAGCACCGTCGTTCGTGTAATTCGCTGTGCCATAGGCGGTGTACAGCCCGTGCACGGTGAACTTCCATGCGAGCAGCCGCTCGTAGGCCACGAGCATCGCACTCGGCGGCTGAACGAGCTGATACGAGCCGATGGCGCTGACTCCGAAGGACTGGGAGTTGTAGTACTGCGTGTGTGCACCCACGACGGGACGACTCACACCGCCGTAGGCGCCTTCCCAGATGGTCCCGAACCGATCGATGAGGAAGTTGTAGCCGATGTCCATGAAGTCGCGGCTGAGGACGTGATACCGGTAGATCGCGCGCAGGATGCCCGGCACCTCGGAGCTCGTGTAGCTGTTGGTGGTAGCCGTGTGGTGCACGAAGGCACCGCGGACCTCGCCGTACCAGACATTGCCCTGGTTCTGGCGCAGCGACTCATCGGCGCCCCAGGAACCACGGCTGCGCATCGTCGGACGCGGATAGCTCGCCACCTCCGCGTCGGTGCTTGCGTCGACGTCGGCATCGCTCGTCACGGCACTCGACGGCGCCACGAGGTCCAGGCTGAGCCCGGCCGGGAGTGCATCGCCGTCTGCGGCGGTGGCTCGTAGCTCGACCGCATCTGCACGACCGACCCATAGCGGATCGGTTCCCGGGCGAGATGTGTCATCCGGTTCGTGTCCTACGGACAGCTCGTGCCACTCGGACCACTCGGAGTCGGCTCGAACCCGCACACTGACCGACGGCGTCGGCTCGCCGCGCTCCCAGGTGACACCGACGAGCTCGAACGGCTCTGCCTCGATGGCCGCGCTGGTCGCCGTCTGCGCCTGCTGCGTGGTCATCCGCGACTGGACGGGCGAGGACAGCTCGTACCGGAGCACTCCAGAGCCCTGATCGGCGACGTCAGCAACGTCTGCGGTCTCGCGGGGGCGTAGGCCTCCGGCGATACCGAGGAGCCCGGCTCCGGTTACCGCACCCAACTCAAGAAATCCCCGACGATTCACGCCCATTGCTCTCACCCATTTCCCGTTGCTTCAACCTTGGCACACGTGCGGGTGTGCCGCGAGCGCGACACACGTCACCGCGCGCTTCGGCTCGGCCGTGGGCGTGCGGCCACGAACGTGCTCAGGCGTGGTGACTGCCCGCGCTGACGAGTTCATCGATGGCCGCCACCACGCGCGCCGTGTTCTGCTGATCGCGGAAGGTGAAGTCGCGCGCCGCCCGTGCGGCATACGGTTCGCCGACCACACACCCGCCCGCCATGCTCTCCTCCAGGGCATCGATCGTCTCGTCGAGCGAGCGCGTGACCGGACCGTAGCCGTCGCGGTCGTAGTCGAACCATGAGCGCGAGGCGTGCCGGGCCTCGTAGAGCTCTTCGTCGAAGCGCGCGTAGATCACGGGCGTGCCCATGTACGCGATGTCGAAGTGCACGGACGAGTAGTCGGTCACGAACACGTCGCAGTCCCGGAGCAAGTCCTGAAAGCTGGTCTGGTTCGGGTCAGCGAGCTCGACCCGGTCTGCCGCCGCGACTGCCTCGTCGAAGAAGGAGGCGATGTTGTAGTGCGGCAGGAACATCAAACGGAAGTCATACCGCACCAAGAGATCGTGGAGACGGGAACTCGACAGCAGTCCCGAGATGAACGCCTCGTAGTCCGAGCCCTCCATCGGCATCTGATCCTGATTCACCGCCCCACTCAGCCGAGGTGTCAGGTACTGCCTCCACGTCGGCATGAACAGGATGTTTCTCGTTCCACGCCTCGGCTCGAGGCTGTCGTACCTCGGCATCCCAATCTCACGGATCTGCCGGTCGTATCCCGTGACCCTCCGCAACGCCTCGCTCTCCCGTGACATGACGGTCAGGAGCAGGTCGTAGCCCGTCATGCCGCGCTTGAACGCGTTGGGGTTGAGGTGCACACCGTGCTTGAGATAGACCCGCAGGGAACCAATCCTCCAGGCGAGGTGCCTGGTGTAGCCGGACTGGTACCAGGACGCTGGGATCATGTGGCGGATGCTGTAGGCGTTCGCCAAGACGTCCGCGTGCAGCATCAGCAACTGGTGCTGCATGGAAGAGTGTGCAACAACGTTCCCGAGGTGAGCGACACGGGAGTACTGCGGACTCGCAGGATCGATGACGTAGTACACCGACCGATCCGGATGCTCAGCGCGGATCTTACGGAATAGGTGATATCCGTTGTCCTGGGCGGTGTCGGTTCGTTCACCGACGAGCCAGATCGAGCGCCGAGCGAAGACCGGCATCGTCAGTAGTCGCAGCAGGCGCAGGAAGACCATGCGACGATGACGTCGCCCGCGGTAGGCGAAACTCAGGTCCTTCTTGAGCATGGACGCCGACCAACGCAGCCGGGCAAGTCGCCCTCGGCCCACCTGAACGAGCGCATAACTCCGTTCGCCATTGCCGACTGTGTGGCACAGGTACCGCAGCGTTGTCCCGGCCCCTGCATCCAATGGCAAGGTCATGGTGCGGCTGTCGAAGAGGAGGCCCTTCGCTGGTCGCAGCCTCCGGCGCACGCGCAGTGCCTGGACTTCGGTATCGACCTCGATATCGAAGGCATAGGTCCCGCCGCGGACTCCGCGGAGCGGCAGGAGGCCCCGGGCCTCTTCCCACGTCCACCGAGCACGTGAGTCGACACGCTCGACGACATCGATCGGCTCGGAACGAATACTGTCGCCACCCGCGGTTCGCGTCAACGTCACCCTGTAGCGCCACGTCGGCTGGGGCATGTTGGCCAGAAACTTCGCGTTGAGCCACGCCAGCACGGATAACTCACCCGCGCCTGGATCTGTCGCCTCGAGGCGCGGATCTCCGCCGGCGATCGCGAGGCCGCCGAGGTAGTCGGAGAATGCTCCTGGAGCCGGTTGGCTGATGACGAGCGCATCGTGGATATAGGCGGCGATCGCGTGCTGGGGGCACTGATCGGTCCAGACGAGGATCGGGACCGAGCTCTCTAGACCGAGCTCGCTGAGCCTCGCGACCTCCTGCTGCACCGCCAGCGTCCACGACGCGAAGCGGTTAGCAGACGGGACGCCGGCGACGCACACGAATTGGTCGTCGAGCCTGAGGACACAGTCGGCAGCGAGGCTGGCCAACTCTACCGGCGAGTTTCCTGCAGTCACGGCGAAGGACACCCACGGATGCTCGGCGACTGCGTCGTCGACCTGGAGCTGTGCACGTGGCGTGTGGACCACGGTGACCGGTGCTCCATGCCAATGGTCGCTCTCCGCCAACTGACGCAGGAACGGTGCCAACTTCGAGGCAGTCCGGTTGTTGACGAGAACGACGAGCGGAACGCCGGTCGAGGGATCGGCGGCGGTCTGTTGAGCCGCTGCGGTCTCACGGGGTTCGCCGCCGCCGGCCGGAGGACCGACGAGTTCTGCTATTCCCGCGAGACGACTCGCAGGCCCGAACCGTGCTCTCAGCGCGGCCACACCGTGCTGCGATCGTTGGTGGTACGCAGCGCGGTCGCAGTGGAACGACTGGATGATGCCTGGAACCTCATGCGCATCCGCGTAGACAGCGGCGTCGCCATAGATCGGCTCGAGCTTCGCGGGGAGGACCGTGACGCAGCCGCTGGCGATCGCAAGCAGAACATCGCGGTCGACGGCCGGCGAATCCGTCGATGCCGAGAAGTCGACGTAAAAGTCCAGCTGGGCGACGAACTGCCGCTGCGTCAGCTCATCCGGGGCGTACCGGATCCAGGCGGACTCTTCCGACCTGGTGCCGTCAGCGCCGGCGCTGACGAACGCCGCGCGAAGACGAACGTCATAGCCGTTGCCGGCCACTAGTGCGTTGAGGACCTCGTCCAGCTGCTCTGGTCCGCCCGACCCACCGCCGCGGAGGCGGCTGCCGACGGTCGGGCGATCGGTTCGCTCAGGTCGCCGAACCAGGGTCCCGTCGATGTCCAGGAAATCCGTGGGCACAACAGAGTGCAGCCGATCGGCGGGAATCTCGCTCGCGAGAAGCGACCGAATCTTCGACGTACTCGGCACCCAGGTCGCCTCGGCGGCAAACAAGGATCCAACCGCAGCATCGCAGGTTGCCGGGATGTACAGCACCGCACCGCCGTCGTCGGCCGGACATTCATCAGCGACGACCACCACGCGACCGACCTCAAGCGTGCTCGCGTCCTCGGGGACGAATTGGAGGATCTCGGGTGACCGGATGACAAGCAGTGATGCGACGGCAGCCTGGTCGAGTGCCACGAAGTCGACAACACCAGCGTTCATCCTTCGGACGATCGCCGGGCTCAGCGGCAGGCGGCGGCGGTTCACGTGCCGATAGGACTCGCCGTGGGCTACCCCGACCCGATAACCGGCACCAGCGAGCACATCGATCTCGGCAAGAAGATCCTGCTGCGCGGTCCCGTGCAACCGCCAATCGCTCAGCACCACCACGTCGTACTCCGGGGGGTGCTCACGGCACGACTGCTGGTCGATCTGGAACCGCTGCGGGATCGCGAAGCGCCGCTCGTCCTGGATGCGTGGCAGCCACGGATCGGCTCCCCGTGCGATCAGGGCATGCCACTGCGCGTAGGCGCAGCGGTAGACCCAACGAGACACGTGATGCCATCCGGGAGTGAAGTCAGCCCGCGACAATGAGCCGCTTCCCATGCGATACATCGCGAGCGGCGCCTTGAGGTCGACGCTGGTCGCTCCGGTGACCAACTCCAGTCGCATCCGATACTCGGTGTCGGCCGCCTTACGCGCGTTGTCGAAGTAGCCGACAGCGGCCAGCGCCTGCTCCCGTCGGAACATCAACGACGCCGCGTGCGCCTGGGTCGGGTCGTAACCGGGCCGCTGGAACGTGAGGTCCTCCTTGACACGGAAGCAGTAGCTGCGAGTCGACGACACGCCCGGATCATCGAGAAGGGGCCGCACCTGTAGCTCGATCCGACGCGGATGTGACCAGTCATCGGAGTCCTGACATGTCACGATCTCCCCTGAGGCGATGTCCATCGCCATGTTGCGTGCCGTGTAGGTTCCACCGTTGCGCTCCATGCGGTGGACGCGCACTCGTGGATCCATCTCCGCGCAGGCGTCGAGCACCTCCGAGTATTCCGGCGGAGACGCATCGTCGACGATGAGTATCTCGAGATTGCGCCAGGTCTGGTTACAGATCGACCGCACCGACGTCAGCAGGCCCGGACCCGGGCAGTACGCGGAGATGATGACAGTGACCAGGGGCCCGCTCGTGACCGCCGCACCGACCGCGCATGTGAGCCCGTCGAAAGGAGTCTCTGCACCGTCCGCGATCCGCACTGGCTCGATCCCGTGCTCGGTGAACATCGAGTCCACCAGGCGCTGCCAGTCGCCGCGCGCAGACGATTGGCCATCGGCGCCATCATGGAACGGATTCGTCAGGTCAGCCTGCAGATAGCGCGCCGCGCTCGGCGCGAGCTCGTCGAGCTCAGGGAGCCATCGGGAAAGCAGATCGCGCTCGCCTGCCTGCCACAGTCTGTCGACCACGGTCTGCTGGGCCTCGCCGACAAAGATGCTGCGACCGTGCTGCCGGTGCAGTTCCGTCAGGAGAAGCGCAGCGTCCTGAACGTCAGTGCTGTCGAGGTTCTGCATCCCGATCACCCGCGCAAGCGTGATCCCCCAGGTCGGGTCGAGCTCAACCGGGGACCTTACCGAGTTGCGGCTGGCCCTGAGCGCAGTGAGAAGGTCGGCGGCCGAACCGGTGCCAGGTGCGGCCGCTTCGGCCAGCAGGTCACGTGCAGCGCGGGATCGGGTACGAAGCGCTGTCCGCTCGAGTGCTTCGGCGCTCTTGAGGGACCGGGAGATGCCCAGGTAGTCGCGCGCGAGGGCAGGATCAGACTGCACCGCGCGCTGATCGACATCCATGGGTCGACGGTCCTCCGTTAACGTCGGGTGAACGCTGTCGTACGGCAGCGCAAACGCACGATACCTAACTCATCCCACGAGCGGTTCGCGCCGGGGATGGAGCAGCTGAGCGAGCCGCGAAGTCGGCCGGGGCGTGCTCGCACTCACGTGGATGGATCCGAGTTGTGGTCTGCTCAGGAGTGCTGCGCAGCTGTTGGCGAGTCGACGATCGCTCCCCGGACCCGCTCACACAGCTCAGTGAAGGACTGCAGCGTCCGCAGCTCGTCCGCTCCATACAGGCGATCGGGAGGAGACAGCCGAGCAGACTCGTCGAGCACGATCCTGCCCGGCCTTGGGCTCATCACGAGCACGCGGGTGCCGAGCAGAACCGCCTCTTCGACGGAGTGTGTGATGAAGAGCACCGTCTTGCGCGTCTCACGCCAGATCTGAAGCAGCTCGTTCTGCAGGCGTTCGCGTGTCAGGGCGTCCAACGCACCGAATGGTTCGTCCATCAGGACGATGTCGGGATCGTTCGTCAAGACCCGCGCGATCTGGCAGCGCTGCTGCATGCCACCCGAGAGCTCGTACGGCTTGTGGTCCGCGAAGTCGCTCAATCCGACCATGTGGATGTATTGATCGGCCAGCTCTCGTCGCTCGGCCTTGGATACGCCATTGAGGCGTGGCCCGAGCTCAACGTTTTCCCGGACCGTGAGCCAAGGGAACAAGGTCGGCTGCTGGAAGACGACGCCGCGGTCGGCTGCTGGCGCGCGCACGTGCTCGCCTTCCACGAAGATGGACCCCTCGCTCGGGCGCATGAAACCTGCGATGAGCCGAAGCAGCGTGGTCTTGCCGCAACCGGACGGGCCAGCCACGCTGACGAACTCGCCTGGATCGATGCGTAGGTCAATCATCTCCAGCGCGGGCACAACTTCTCCTTGCACGGTGAAGGAGTGCCTGAGGCCTGCGATCTCGACGGCCTTCGAATGCTGGTGGCCGGTCTCATCGTTCATGGTTGCGCCACCCGACCGTCAGCCTGCCGCAGCCTGCGCGGCTGTCGCGTCGACGTGCTGGCTGTACTCCTCGTCCGAGAGAGTCTCAGCGATCGACCCCTGCTCGAGCAGGAAGGAAGCCGTGTTCACGAGGTCCGTCGCCATCCCCCCACCGAGGTAGTCCGCACCAATCTGTTCTTCGGCGGTGAGATAGGTGTAGCCAGCGAGCTGTGTATGTGCTTCATCGAGGGTGACGCCGAGCGTCGCTGCGATCGACTCGGCTGCAGCATCGGGGTCGTCCTGGATGAGTTCGACAGCGTAGCTCTGAGCCGTCGCCCACTGCGCCATGAATGCGGGGTTGTCGGCGATGAACGTGCCGTCGGCGGTGCCTAGGTCGTAGGTGGGATACCCGTCCGCAGCCGTGTCGGCGCTCGACAGCACCAGATGGCCACCCGTATTCAAGAGCTCACTCTGCGTCGGCTCCCACACCCAGGCGGCAGCGATCCCGTCCGACGTCCACGCAGCCGGCATGGCGGAGGGTTCAAGGTTGGTGATCGTGAAGTCGGCGTTCGGGTCCAAGCCGGCGACGAGGATCGCCTGCTGCAACGAGTAGTGCGCAGTCGAGCCGAACGGAACACCGATCAGCTCACCCTGCAGGTCCGAGATACTTGTGACATCGGGATCCTTGGCGATAAGCGACTCGGCCTCCCCGATGACGGCGTGGATCCACACCACGTCGACGTCAAGATTGTTGTCCGGTGACATCGCGAGCACCGAGGGCGAGTTGCCGATGAGGGCGAGGTCGATGTCACCGGAAGCGTAGGCCTGGACGACCTTGCCACCGGAGTCGAAGTCGGTCCACGTGATCGATGCATTCGGCATGCATGCCTCCAAGAGAGCGTGATCCTTGACGATGAGATCGCCGTTCGGGATCCGCTGCCAGCCGATCGACACGGAGGTCTCGATCGTTTCGTCCACCTCCCACGGGCATTCGGCGGACCCTGCGTCACCCGTCTGCGGACGATCGCTGTCGACGCAGCCGGTCAACGCGAGTGCGACAACTGCTCCCACCGCCGTGACGCTGATGGCTCTGCGCTTGATCATGTAGGACATCGGCCCTCCCTGGGGACGTTCAATATCGGTCCGTGCGGTGTGTTGTCGATCATGCCTTGCCCCGCCAGGGCACGAGTGCACCCTCTACGGCCTTGACCAACTGGTCCAGCAGGATCGCCGTGATCCCGATGATGATGATGCAGGCAATCACCACGGCTGTCTGGTTCTGAGATCCCGAAATGTAGGCGAGGCCGCCGATACCGGGGATGCCGTTCTGGATCTCCGCTGCGACCACGGTCGTCCAAGCGAAGCCAACTGCCACTCGGAACCCGGTGAAAATCTCAGGCAGAGCCGCCGGGAGCGTCACATGCGTCAGCACTTGCCGCCGATTCGCCCCGAGGGTGCGAACCGCATTGATCTGGTCCTCGCGCACTCCTCGCACCCCGCTGATCGCCGCGATCGCGATCGGCGGGAAGGCAGCGAGGAAGAGTAGCCAGATCTTCGGAGCGTCCCCGAACCCGAACCACACGATGAGAAGCCCGATGTAGGCAAGCGGAGGCAACGATCGGAGGAAGTTGAGATACGGGTCCAGCAGAAGTCCGATCCACCTGAACGAGGCCATGAGCAGCCCGAGCGGAACACCCACCACGACAGCCAACCCGACGCCGGCTCCGATCCGCTGGAGGCTGGCGAGCAGGTGCTCCCAGAGGAAGTAGTTCTGGTATCCCTTGATCGTCCGGTCGACCCCCTCCGCCACGGGCCTCTCCTGCATGCCGCGCACCGCTGCCTGCCAGACGTCGCCTGGGCTCGGGAACAGGACCGGGTTGACGTCGAAGAGCGCGGTGACGAGCCACCAGAGCAGCACGACGACCGTCACACTGGCGACTGTCAGCGCCCAGTAGACGGTGCGTGGGTGGCGAGATGTGCGCAGCGACGCGCGCCAAGCTGACCGTCGAGGGTCGACACCCGGTGTGGTGCTGTCTGACATTATCGATATCACCTCACTGCTGGGAGTGTCCGTCTGCAGTGCGGTGAGCGTACGGGAGTATCGGCATCTGCGTAGGCTTGACAGCGGTACGTCCGGAGCTGCATTGGTGGGCGACTGCCGCTGGCATACCCTGAGCCGGGCTACCCCTCCCACGGTCCTCTCGGCGGCGCGCCAGCAAGGAAACAGTGCAATGTTCGGAACCACCCGACGCCAGCGGTTCGCCATCGGGCTCATTGTGCTGTTGGGACTGGCGACGGCCGTCAGCGCTGCGTTGGGTTGGCAGCGCGCCGCCCTCGTCGGACTGAGCTCGATCACCGTCATCGGTGTGCTGATGCTGCTCGTGGTCCACCATCGTCAGCAATCGCAGCTCGCGAAGATGGCAAAGACGGTGACCCGCGAGTTGCGGCGGCAGGCTGCGCGAGACAAGAGTGCGCGAGCCGCATCGCGTCGCGTGGCCGAGCTGAAACAACAGCTGGCGGCTGCCAAGGCCGGGAACACGCGCCTGGACGATCTCGATCGCGCATCGTTCCGCCAGTCGATTCGCCAGCAGATCCGTTTCTTCCGCGCCGAGCATACGCTGCGTCCGAAGTATCCGTCGGCCTCGTTGCAGTTGCCATTCAAGCTCCGGAACATGGAGCTCGCCGCCAGCCACGGGATCAAGGTGCCCGAAGTTTTCAAGGTCTGGCCAGACATCGACTCGATCGACCTGAGCGTGCTGCCCGACAACTTCGTCCTGAAGTCCGACGGTGGAGCGGGTTCGGTCGCGGTGTTCCCGCTTGAGCGACTCGCGCAAGGTCGATACCGGATGCTCGGCACGCGCGAAGAGATCATGGAGACCGATCTGCTGGACCGAGTACGGTCTCTGGGTCGCCAGGCTCGTCCACCGTACTTCGCCGAAGAACTCCTTTACGGAGTCGGTGGTGGTCCGATTCCCGACGACGTCAAGCTCTATATGTTCTACGGCGAGGTCGGGCAGATCCTGGTCAGAACGGTCGGCACGCACGGTGATGCGTCCACGATCCGCCTGAAGTTCGTCGACGAGGACGGTCATGACTTCGGCAAGATCGCCATCCGTCGCCAGCATGACGTGAACATCGAGGTCCCCGACTGCCTGGACCAGATGGTGGCGACCGCCAGGCATCTATCGCGAGCGGTCGGTCTGCCGTTCTGCCGCGTTGACCTCTACGAGACGTCTCGCGGCATCGTTCTCGGCGAGATCACCCGGGCACCCAGCGGCGGCAACGAGCGTTTTGTGGAGGCGCACGACGAGTTGTTGGGGCGGCGCTGGATCCAGGCATCCGCTCGCCTTACGGCCGATCTCCATGCCGGCCGTCCGATAGGTCCGCTGTTCGGGACCGAGGCCGCTCTTCGGCTCTACCCGGCTGGCACTGGCGATCGCTACCCCGCGAACTTCACTCGGACAACCGTCCCCTGCTCGCGCTGGTGCCACGCCGAAACCGACGCCGCGACACACCCTGAACGACCTCACGCGCCCGAGCAGCCGTAGCCGGCAGCGACCGGTTGGCCAGCACCCAGTCCGCGCGCCGAGAACGGGCGCCCGAAGAGATGCCGGTGCGGCGCAGCAGCACCGCCATGCTGGCGGCAACTGCATCGACATCGTGCTCCACCGACTCTCCCAGGTCGCCGTCAGCGAGGATCTCCACCACCGGCCCCACCCCCGCGTACAGCACGGGTGTCCCGGTCCCGAGCGCAGCGAACACCTTCGTCGGGATGGCGAAGTCGTACCCCTGACCAGGCACGATGGAGACGAGAGCACCAGCGGCACCGCGCAACCACGCCGCGCTCTCGGCCGGTGAGACGCTGCCGAGAACCCGGACCACGCCGTCGGGAAGTTCGGAGGCGAGCCGAGAGATCTCGGCCATCGCGCTCCCCTGGCCGAGATAGACCAGGCGTGCGTCAGGTACCTGTTCGAGGACCTGTGGCATTGCGCGAACGAACACGTCCGCCCCTTGCCACTCCGAGGCGGTACCGGCGTACACCAGGGTGCGGGAATCGCTCCGCGACTCGCCCTCCGGGCAGAACACGTCAGTGTCAACACCGTTGCCCACCACCGTGACATCGCGGGCGCCGAGCTCACGCACCCGGTCGGCGACGCCGTCGGAGACCGCCAGCGAGGCGGCCGCACCGCGCAGCACCCACGACTCCATCGCCCGCACTACCCGCACCACGATGCCGGACGAGCCCGTAGAGGCGGCGGCGTCGGACCACACGTCGGCGGCGTACCAGACGTACGGGATCCGCCGCATTGCGCACACAGCGCGCACCACGGCGCCGGTGGTCGGCGGCGGCTCCACGACCACCACATCTGGGCGCCGCGTGAACAACAGCCGCAGCGCGAGCGGCAGGTCGAACGACAGGTACGGCAGGTAACCGCGCACGTACCCGGAACCGTCCCGCAGCACCGGCCAGCGCCGCACCCGCACCCGCGGCGGCGGCTCGTACTCCTCCGGCGCCCGCACGGTGAGTACCTCGACGTCGCACGTCTCCGCGAGCGCCCGCACCAGGTGATCCAGCCGGAATGCGGCTGCGGCCGCCTCCGGAGCGAAGATCCGGGTGGCCACACACACGCGGCGTCGGCGATCGGTCACAGCGGCAGCCTGCCACGAACCGCCGGGCCGCGCGCCCTGCCGCCGAACGCTGCCACAATGACGCCATGCGAGGTGAGGACATCGCGATCCTCGTGCCCGTCTACAACGAGGCACGCATGGTTGGTGACGTCATTCGCGACCTCCGTGAGCACGTCGGTCACGTGATCTGCGTCGACGACGGCAGCACCGACGCCTCCGCCGCTTCCGCCCGCGCTGCGGGCGCCACCGTGCTGCGGCACGCCACCAACCTCGGCCAGGGCGCCGCGTTGCAGACCGCGATCGATCACGCGCTCACGCTGCCCGACGTCACCTACCTCGTCACCTTCGACGCCGACGGCCAGCACCAGCTCTCCGACGCCCTCGCGATGGTCGAGCTCGCCCGCGACGAGGATCTCGCCGTGGTGTTCGGCTCCCGTTTCCTCGACGAGCGCACCCAGGCCGGGTTTCTCAAGAAGCTCGTCCTCAAGACCGCCGTCTGGGTCACCAACCAGAGCACCGGCATGCGGCTGACCGACGCCCACAACGGCCTGCGCGTCATCCGCCGTGACGCCGCTGCCGGCGTGCACCTCACCCAGAACCGGATGGCTCACGCGAGCGAGATCGTGCTCCAGCTCGGCCGTACCAAGCTCCCGTGGCGCGAGTACCCCGTGCACGTGCTCTACACCGACTACTCCAAGGCCAAGGGCCAGTCCCTGCTCAACGCCGTCAACATCCTCTTCGAGCTGACCTTCCGGTGAGCGCGCCATCACCACGGCCTGTCCAGCGAGGACATCTGCAGCATTTACACCGCCGTGCGATGGACGCCAGAGTGGGCCACCTGCGCACCAAGCACGGTGACCACGTGGTCGACATCGTGGCCGCCACTCGTGCCCGATTCGCATGAGCTCGATCATGTGAGCCGCCGCTGCGGGCCATAGGCTCAGTCCGACCCGCCGGCGCGGCAGACCAAGGAGCACCCCGATGGACATCCAGAACCAGCAGCTGGTCATCAAGATCCTCCTGCTCATCGGTGTCGCAGTCGCGACCGTGCTGCTGACCCGCTCCTCCAGCGGAGCACGGCACCAGGCCATCCGGCGGGTGCTGCTCGTGGTGTTCGCGCTGGTCGCCGCCGTGGTGATCGTGCAGCCGAGCCTGTTCTCGGGGCTTGCCCGGTTGGTGGGTGTCGGCCGCGGTACCGACCTGCTGCTGTACGCACTAGCCGTCGCGTTCGCGTGCTTCCTCGCTTCCTACTACGGCCGCCAGCGCGCCCTCAACCGCCAGATCACCGAGCTCACCCGCGCCCTCGCGCTCGCCGAGGGCCGCCGCGAGGAAGCGCCGTAACCCTGCGTGCCTGAGACCTCCGCGATCGCCGCCCTCGGCGCGGCGCTGCTCGCCCTCGCGCTGCTCCTGGTGCCGGGCTGGCTGATGCTGCGTCTGGTCCGCGTGCGCGGTCTGCTCGCCCTCGCGATCGCCCCTGCCTGCTCGACGGCGGTGCTCGCCTCCGGAGCGATCCTCGCCCAGCTCGTGGGGGTGCGGTGGTCGCTGCCCGTGGCCGGCGGATCGGCTGTCCTTGGGCTCGCGGTTGCCCTGCTGGTGCGGCGGCTGACCACCGAGGCACCGCCGTCACCCCGGGTGAGCCGCGCGGACGGTGCGCTCATCGGCGCCGGTCTGCTCCTCGCGGTGGTGCCCACGCTGGCGGCGATGCGATCGATCGACGCCTACCTGCAGCGCTGGGACGCCGTGTTCCACCTCGCCGCCCTGCAGCTCGTCGCCGACTCCGGCTCGGCCTCCTCGCTCACGCTCGGCGCCCTCTCCTACGGCAGCGGCCAGGCCGCCATCTATCCCGCCGGCTGGCACGCCCTCGGCTCGCTGCTCCCGGGATCGCCGACGGCGGCGCTCACCATCGCCGCCACGGTCACCTCGGCCCTCCCCTGGGTCCTCGGCTCCGCCGCCCTCGCCACCCAGCTCGCCCGCGGCTCGAGCGCGCGAACGACCACCGGCATCGGCGTGGCCGGAGTGGGTGGACTACTCGCGGGCATCGTCACCGCCACCCCGATGAGCCTGTGGACCGGCTGGGGGCACGTGCCGAACGCTGCGGCGCTGGCGATGCTGC
>NZ_JBMDXJ010000325.1:0-1939 GCF_048594945.1 Pseudactinotalea sp.
AGACGCCCGCAGCCAGCAGCATGGCGGCCACGACCGAGGCAGGGACGACCGCCAGCCCCACCGGGACGCGCCTGCCACCAAGAGCCGGGAGCCAGGTCCAGAACCGCTCGCCCCACGGCCGCACGAGCCCGATAGTCAGCACGCTGCCCACGATCGCACCGATCGCCAGGAAGAGCCCGCTGGTCGCGTCGCCGCCGGAGTCGGCTTAGGCGTCAGCGTCGAACCCGATCTGCCACCCGAGCACCCAGGCGATGCGCGTGAACGCGTACAGCAACGGGATCGCCACCGCTGCTGCCACCGCGGTGGGCCCCCCCCGGGCCGCCGAGGCCGGCTGCTGCCAGCGGGGCCGCGGGGCATCGCCGCGGAGCGCGTCGGCGACGCGGATGCTGGTGACCACGGACACCACCGCGGTCGCGATCACCGTCAGCTGCGCGATCATCGGCAGCCACGGCAACGTGGACCAGGATGCACGCATCTCGGCGGAGAACAACGACCCGACCCCCACCGAGGGGAGGTAGCCGAGGAAGGCGAGCGGGTTCGCGTCGCAGGCGGCGGCGAGCGCCACGGCCGCGAGCAGCGGCGCCGCGACCACGAGCGCCAGACGCGGCGATGTCAGTCCGGGCCGCGCATCGCCGCGTCCTACGGCCCGCGCCAGCGCACCTTGCAGCAGCAGCCCGACCGCGATCAGCAGCCCCGCGACGCCGAGCATCACAGCCACCTGGTGGTGCGGGAGCGTGTGGGTCAGCGAGAGTGCCGGGTGCGTCACGGTGGAGGTGGCGCCGTGACCGGTGAGGCCGGCGACGAGCGCCGCGAGGCCACCGACGCCCGAGAGCGCGGCGCCACCGGCGCTCCAGCGGGCCGCCAGGTGGGCGCGCCGTTCGGCGGAACGATCAGCTCGCGGAGGCGGGAGGAGCGATGTGGTGTTCATGGCTCCAGCCTTCGCTGTCGAGGTTCTCGGCGGATCCCGCACCCGAGCCATCCGGCTCACCCGGTCGGGGGAGCGTCAGAGTCCCGAGACCGCGTCGCTGAAGCCGGACTCGTAGGCGAAGATCGCGGCCTGCATGCGATCGCGCGCGCCGAGCTTGCCGAGCGTGTTCGTCACGTGCGTCTTGACCGTCTCCACCCCGAGCCAGAGCTCGGCGGCGATCTCGGCGTTCGATCGACCGGCGGCGAGCAGCCGCAGGACCTCGCGCTCACGTTCCGTCAGCCGCTCCAGCAGGGCGCGGTGGTGAGGCTGCTCAGGGCGAGAGTCGCCGACCAGGCGACGCACCGCCGTCGGGAACAGCACGGCGTCACCCCGCGCGACCACGCGCACGGCCTCCCGGATCTGCTCTGGCTCGGCACGCTTGAGCAAGAAGCCAGCGGCACCGGCGTGCAGTGCGTCGAGCACGTAGTCGTCGGCGGAGAACGTGGTGACCACCAGCACCCGGGTGGCGGGGTGCCGTTCGAGGATCCGTTGCGTGGCGGCGATCCCGTCGAGCCCCGGCATGCGCACGTCCATGAGCACGACGTCCGGCTCGTGCTCACGCACGGCGGCCACCCCGGCCACACCGTCGTCAGCCTCGGAGACCACCTCGACACCGGGTTCGGTCTGCAGGATCGCGCGCAGCCCGCTGCGTACGAGCGGCTCGTCGTCCACCAGCACCACGCGGATCGTCGGCTCCGTCATCGGTCCACCCCCGGGATCGTCAGTCGTGTGTGCCAGCGGTCGCCGTCACGCCCCGTCTCGAGCGAGGCCCCGATCAGCGTGGCGCGTTCGCGCATCCCGATCAATCCTCGCCCGCCGCTGTCGCGGCCGGTCCTGTGCCCGACGGCGTTGCTCACCTCGATCGTCAGGGTTCCGTCGGTGCGTGCCCAGTCGAGGTCGACGGCGCCTGTGCCGTGCCGTTGCGCGTTGACCACGGCCTCGGCGACCACCTGGTAGGCCTCGCGTGAGACC
>NZ_JBMDXJ010000326.1:0-2409 GCF_048594945.1 Pseudactinotalea sp.
CCGGCAGCGGCAACGCGGCCGGATCGGGCGCGGGTGGGGGCACGGGCGGGGGCACCACGGTGCCGCCGAGCGGCAGCACCGCAGCCGACGGCGACGCCGGCTTCCTCGCAGGCGCACCCGAGTGGCTGTCGCCGGGTCTGATCCCGGCGGCCGTGGCACAGGCGAACGAGCGCGACGTGCTCGCGTACTCCTCGGCGGCTCTGCTGGGCCTGTCGAGCCTCGCGATCGTCGGTTTCCGCTCCGGTTTCCTCGTGCTCCCGTTCACCGGCGGCACCCCCTAGACCCCAGACCTGCCACCGCAGTACTTCAGGTGGCACCCAGACGCGGCACCCCCCAACACCAACAAGGAGAACGATGAACGACTCACGAACCCCGCTGCGAGCGCGAGCAGCAGCCACTGCTGCCGCCGTGCTCATCAGCGCAGGTCTGGGCGTGGCCGGGGCCACCACGGCCTCGGCGGCGGAGGTGGACGTCGACGACGTCACCTTCACCTGGAGCATCAACGACGAGAGCGGTGGCGGCGCCTACTTCGGTGGCTGCAACTTCCTGGTGGCGGGGGCCGCCGGGGATGCCGGCGGCTCGCGTCTGTGGACCGAGGCCGACGGCTTCTACTCGGCCCAGGAGGGCAACGTCTCGATCCGCAAGCCCGACAGCGCGGGTGGCTGGGTGACTCCGACCTGGAGCACCAAGTGCCTGAACGCCGCCGGGACGGCGGTCACCACGCAGGCCGGCAGCACCACCGGGAACGAGGTCGTGTTCGCCGGCGGCGTCGGCACGGTCGATGTCGCGGCAGGGACCGCCGAGGTGGCCTGGGACGGCGACCTCACGATCGTCTTCTACGGTGGTATGACGTACTGGACGGTCTCCGACCCGACGCTGACGGTCGCCTCGGACGGCACCGGCACGATCACCGGCACGGCATCCGGGTACGGCGCCGACATGTACGACCCGAGCCTGTGGGTCGAGCTGACGCCACGGGAGATCACGCTGGCGACGCTGGCCGGCGTCTCTCTGGCCGAGGACGGCTTCTCGGTCACCCCGACGTACCTCGGTGTGGAGATCGAGGTCGAGGCCGGCGGCCCCTCGGGGGCGCAGGTCCGTACCGGCGCGAACTGGGGCGGCTTCCCGCAGTCGTGGGTCGACTTCAACGTCGAGACCGGGCAGGCCGCGTACTGGTACTCCTCGGGCGGCGCCGCCGATCCGAAGAAGCCGACCAACCCGCTGAGCATCGCGTGGAGCGTCGACGGTGGTGACGACCCGGGTGAGCCCGGTGAGCCGGGCGGCGATGGCGACATCGAGGTCGGTGTCGAGGTCCCCGAGGAGCCGACCGAGCCGGGTGAGCCCGGTGTCCTCGAGTGGAGCATCGCCTCTGGCGCCGTGAACCTGGGACAGGCGAGCGCCCAGTCCGACGGTCGCTTCTACGCCGAGGGCACGCTCCCGACGATCACCGTGACCGATGGCCGCGAGGGCGGTCCGGTCTGGGAGCTCACGGGTGTGGCGACGGCGTTCACCTCCGGCTCCGACAGCTTCGGTGCGGAGTACCTCGGCTGGTCGCCGCAGGTGCTCTCCAACCCGGGTGGGGCGTATCCCGGAACGAGCACGTCGGGCACCGGTGGGCTCGCCTCGGCGGCACGTCTGGCCATCGGGCTGGACGGCCACAACGCCGACGCCTCGACCGTGACCGCACTGCTGGACCTGGTGGCCCCTGCGGACACCCCGCCGGGCTCGTACACCTCGACCGTCACGCTGACGATGGTCGGCTGACACAGCAGCACGCTCGCCTCGTGCGGGTGGGGCCCCGACCTCACCCGCACGAGGCATCAGCACGAAGGACACCTATGCGCACCCGCACCACAACCCACCGGCGAGCCGCTCTGACGTTGCTCGTGGTGAGCGTGCTGACCGCCGTCGCCGCCGCTCCGGCCGTGGCCGACGAGATCGCCTGGTCCGTGGCGCCGTCGAACAACGAGCACGGCGACGCACGACCGAACTACGGATACCAGCTGGAGCCGGGTGCGGTGATCCAGGACGGGCTGGAGGTCGCGAACACCGGTGAGGTCGAGCTCACGCTGGCCGTCGCTGCCGCCGATGGTTTCACCACGGCCAACGGCGTACTCGATCTGGTCCCGGTGACCGATCCGCAGCTCGACCTCGGCGCCTGGGTTGTGCCCGAGGTCTCGGAGCTCACCCTGGCGCCCGGCGAGCGGGTCGAGGTGCCGTTCACCCTGACGGTTCCGCAGGACGCCGCACCGGGCGACCACACCGGCGGCATCGTGACGATCCGGACCAGCGATGCCGGCGGTACGGTCCAGCTCGAGCAACGCCTCGCGTCCCGCATCCACGTGCGCGTGCCGGGGGAGCAGGTGGTGACCCTGGCCGTCTCCGACCTCGAGATCGACCAGCCCGCTC
>NZ_JBMDXJ010000327.1:0-7350 GCF_048594945.1 Pseudactinotalea sp.
CGTCCCGCCCCCGATCCCCACCTGTGCTCGGCCATCCCGGACCCAGCACCGACCAACGGCCCCCGCGGTGTCGGCCGCACCTTCTGACGAGCCGGCCGACGCCGTCCTGATACATCCGCCTCGCCGATGTATCAGAGCGGCCCGAGGCCGCTCCTCCCGTTCGACAGACCACGTACCCTGCCGGCCCCTACGCTGAGCACCACCCAGGCACGGGTCCCGAACACGGAGAGCCATGTCCGACTTCTCGCCCCCACTCCCCCGGCCGCGGCGCAACGCGACGCAGCGACTGCGCGTGCGCGTACTCGACCCGGCCAACGCGGTGCGACGCGGCAGCCGCACGTTGTCCCCGACGGCATACGTGGGCGACTCGCTGCTGCTGACCAGCGCCGCCGGCCCCGACGACGACGCGGTCGGCGCCATCCGGTCGCTCGTCGCCGGTGAGCTCGACGTCGACTGCTCCTGTCACGCCGGCGCCCGCACCGCCCCGAGCCGCCGCACCCCCGGTCTCCGCAGCACCCGCCTCACGCTCTCCCGCTGCGGGGACCGGCTCGGCAACGGGGTCGACGCCTGGCAGGTACTGCAGAACGTCCTCACCGAGCATCCGGAGCTCGAGGGACGCATCGGGCTCAATCACGTGATGTCCGCCGCCCCGTACTGGGACCCGGTGCCCTATTGGGACCCGGTGCCGTACTGGGACCCGGTTCCCTACTGGGACCCCGTGCCGTTCGGCGGCCGCGGCGGGCAAGGGCTGTCCGAGTACGGCGGCGCCGGCATCGGCGGCCGCACCCCGGTGGTCTGGCAGGCTCCCGACCCGCGCACCCACGCCCCCGAGCTGCGCCGCTCCCCCGTGGTCGCCATCGTGGACACCGGCCTCGGTGACCACCCGTGGTTCCCCGACGACGACCCGAGCGTCGAGCGCTGGGCTCCCCTCCTCGAGGACCTGCTGGTGGACGATCACGACACCGGTGTGATCGACCCGCTGACCGGGGCCGTCGGCCCGCTGGCCGGGCACGGGACGTTCATCGCTGGCGTGGTCCGGCAGCGCAGTCCCCGTGCGCGGCTGCTCTCGATCCCGGTGCTCGGCGCCGACGGCGTGGTCGAGGAGTACCTCGTCCACACCGCGCTTCGCCGCATCCTCGATCGGCAGCTCGAGGCGCTCGCCAGCGGCGACACCCACCGACTCGTCGACGTCGTCTGCCTCTCCATGGGCTACCACCACGAGGAGGGTTCGTCCGAGGATCTCGCCTCGACGTCCACGCTCGCCCACCTGCTCCGCGAGCTCGCAGAGGCGGGCATCGCCGTCGTGGCCGCAGCCGGGAACAGCGCCGTGGCCGACCCGTTCTACCCCGCCGCGCTCGCGCTGCCGCGCGGCCAGGCGGTGCCGGACCGTGGCGCACCACCGCTCGTCAGCGTCGGTGCCCAGAACCCCGGCAGTGCAAGCGTGGCGCTGTTCACCAACGACGGGCCCTGGGTCACCACGCACCGACCGGGTGCCGCCATCGTCAGCACCGTCCCGACCACGCTGCAGGGTGGCCTCTCCCCCACCGTCGTCGTGGGCGATCGCAGCACCGTGGACCGCGACGACTTCTCGTCGGGCTTCGCCATCTGGAGCGGTACGTCCTTCGCCGCACCCGTGCTCGCCGCCCAGATCGCGAACGCGCTGACCACGGATGCGAACTGGCTCGACGGCGGAACCGGGCCCGACCCCGCGAGGCGAGCCCTCGCCGTCGCCCTGGCACCGACGTCCCCATCCGATCGGAGCATAACGTGAGCGCGCCCGCCGCTCCCGACTCCCTGGCCGTCCGCGCCGGACGAGCCTTCGCCGCCTACCGGGCCGGCGAGAGCGGACGCATGGCCGAGGTGGTCCAGCTACTCAACCCCGTGCTCTGGCGGACCGCACGCAGCCAGGGCACCGACGCGGAGACCGCAGCCGACGTGGTCCAGGTCGCGTGGCTACGCCTCGTCGAGCACGCGGACCGCGTCGCTGACCCGCAGGCACTCCTCAAGTGGCTGATCGTCACGGTGCGACGGGAGTGCTGGCGCCGGACCGGGCGCGACCGCAGACAGGTTCCCACCGAGCTCGACCACGAGACGCCCTCGCTCGACCTGTCCCCCGAAGCACTCGCCGAGCTCGACGAGGACCAACGGGTGCTCTGGACGCACGTCGCCACACTGTCCGAACGATGCCGTGCGCTGCTGCAGGTCATCGCGTTCGCCGACCGGCCCGATTACGCCACCATCAGCACCGCCCTCGGGATGCCCGTGGGCAGCATCGGCCCCACGCGCGGCCGATGCCTCGACACGCTGCGCCGCGCACTGCGATCCGACACGTCCTGGGGGGCACCGACATGACCGAACCCGATTTCGACCAGCCGCTCGACGACGTCGATCTGGGTCTGCTGCAGGCGCTCCGGGACACGCTCCACGCCGCCGATCCCATGCCCTCTGACCTCAACGACCAGGTCCAGTTCGCTCTGACGGTGCAGGCCCTGCACGCCGAGATCGCCGAGCTACAACGACTGCCCGGAACCCTCGCCGGCGTGCGCAGCCGCGACTACACGAGCGTCGACACGGTCACGTTCACCAGCGGGACCATGTCTGCGGTCGTCACCGTGACGCGTGTCGACGACGAGACCACCCGCCTCGACGGCTGGGCGGATGGAGACCTCGCCGAGGTCGAGCTGCGCGAGCGCAACCGCACGTCGACCGTGGCCGTCGACGCCGAAGGCAGGTTCGCGTTCCCGCATGTGCGGCGGGGGCACGTCCAGCTGGTGTTCCGGTTCACCGACCAGGAGACCAGCCCGGTGATCACGCCCTCGATGGAGGTCTGACTCCCCTACGCTGACGGGACACCCCCAGTGTCCGAGAGCGTCCATGGTCGCCGAACCCGAACCGGTGGCCGACCTCATCGCCGAGGCCCGCGTGGCCAACTCGATGGGGCGGCCCTCCGCCGCGGAGCACTTGCTGCGCCGCGCGATCCGTCGTCTGTCGCGGCCAGACGCGCCCCTCGCCGACCTGCTGATGCGTGGATCTGCCACGATCACGCTCGCGTCACCGGTCTTCGAGCGGCACGGACTCGAGCCCGCTCTCACCCTCCTCGACGAGGCAGACCGCCTCGTCCCGGGTCGAGAGGGCGACGGCGTCCGGACCCTCGGTCTCGTGCAACGGGCTGGTCTGTTGGCCCGGTGCGGGCAGTGGCAGGTCGCGGTCGATCTGCTCACCCGGATCGGCACCACCGATTCCTGGCTCACACCGCGTCAGCTCGCTGCGGTCCACCTGAACCGCGCCACGGCGCGCCAGTACCTGGGCGATCACACCTTGTGTGACGCCGACCTGCAGACCGCGCTCTCGCTGGCGTCGACCGCTGCTGCTCCCGATCTGGAGTTCAAGGCACGCCACAACCTCGGCTACACGCGCTTCCTGGTGGGCGACGTACCCGGCGCGCTGCGTGCCATGGGCGAGGCCGATGCCATGGATGTCGACGTGGTTCGCGCCACAGCCAAGCGTGACTACGCCCATGTGCTCCTCAACACCGGGCTCACGGACGAGGCCGCGCCGCTGCTGCAGGAAGCGGTGGACATCGCGGAGCAGCATCGTCTGCACCACGACATCGGCGAGGCCCTGGTGGAGGTCGCGCGTCTGGAGCTCCTGCGTGGCCGGCCCGAGCGTGCCAGCGCCGCCGCTGCCAAGGCTGCACGACTGTTCCGCCGGCGCGGCGCTGAAGGGTGGTGGGTGCAGGCCGAGATCCTGCGTGCCGAGTCGGTTCTCGCCGCCGGTGTCCGGCCGCGGACCGGACGCGACCTCGCTGCGCGGCTGCAGGACCTCCCCACCCACTCCCGCGCGGTGCGGCGCGACGCCTTGCTCGCCGCCGCCGAGGCATGCGTCGCAGCCGGTGACGTTGCCGTGGCGGGCCAGTTGCTTGCCCGCGTACGCGGCGCGTCGACCTCGCCCACACGCCGACTGCAGCGTGACTGGCTGGCGGCTCGGCTCGCTCTGGCCGCGGGGCGCCCGGTCGATGCCCGGCGCCGGTTCCGTGACGCGGCCCGTCGGGTCGCCGAGCAGCAGGCTCGGCCCGCGTCGCTCGATGCCCGCACCGCGTTCGCGCTCCACGCGCAGCGCCTGGTCGCGCTCGACGTGGGTTCGGCACTCGAGTCCGGCTCGCCGGCCCAGGTTCTCGCCGCGACCGAACGGTGGCGCGCAGCGACCAGTCGACTCCCCAGCCTGATCCCGCACGAGGACGCTGTGCTCGAGAAGGCGTTCACCGAGCTGCGCGTGCTGCGGTCGCAGCTCCGCGACACTGCCGATGCGCCGGACACGGATCAGCTCGGCAGCCTCGCTCTGGAGCTCGAACGCACGATCCGACGTCGGGAGTGGGAACTCGCCGACGACGATCAGGGCACCCGTCCGCTCGCACCGGCCCGCGTCCACGAGATCGTCGCGCTTGCTGCGGCCACCGATACGGACGTGCTCGCGCTGTTCACCACGTCTGGCCGCCTCGGCGCCGTGACGATCGACGCCCGCGGTATGCAGCTGCACGATCTTGGCGACGCCGAACACGTGGCGGAACAGAACCGGCTCCTGCTTGCCGATGTCGCGATGACCGGCCGTCACCTCCCCGGACCGCTCGGCACAGTGGTCCAGCGCTCATTGGCGAGCCGGCTCGACGGCGTCGCTCGCCTCATCCCCGTGCCGTCCACCCGGTCGCGGCTCCTCATCGTGCGCACCACGGTGCTTCGTTCGACTCCGTGGCGCCTGATCCCCGGCCTGGACGACCGACCACTCGTGGTCGCGTCCTCGCTCACCGCCTGGGCCGCGGGTGAGAACGTGGCCGAGAGCGTCGACCGGGTCGCAGCCCTGGCCGGTCCGAGACTCGACCGCGCTGCTGACGAGGCAACGGCGGTCGCCGCGGCATGGGGGTCACGTGGGGCGGCGACGGTCGTCGCCTCCGGTGCTGATCTCACGGGCGCCCTCGCGTCGGCCGATCTCGTGCACGTCGCCGCACACGGTCACCACCACGACGGGAACGCCCTGTTCTCCTCCGTGACGATGCACGATGGCCCACTGTTCGCCTACGAGCTGCAGCGCCGCGGCGTCCGCGCCGGCCACGTGGTGCTCTCGGCCTGCGACGCCGGCCGCGCGATCATCCGGCCCGGCGACGAGGCCATGGGGCTCACTGCCACCGTGCTCGCGTGCGGTGCGCGGAGCGTCCTCGCAGCCGTGGCGCCGGTGCAGGACGTGGTGGCTGCGCAGCTGATGGGTGCCTACCACCGTGCTCTTGCGAGCGGAGTGGCCGCATCCGAGGCACTGCGCACGGCGACCGCCACGATCGAGCAGCCCGACAGCGCGCGCCTGTTCAGCATCTATGGCGCCGACTGGCGCCTCGCCGATCCCTGAGGCCTCAGACCTCGCCCGGGAGTGCCATGCGGATCACCACACGGGTCCAGCCGCCGATGAACACCCGCTCGTCGTCGGCGAGCTCGTATCGCTCACCCGGGTCGATCGGCGTGGTCGGCAACGGGTCGCCGGTGTGGTTGACATAGGTGCCGTTGGCCGACTCGAGGTCCTCCACCCACCAGCGCAACCCGTCGGTGGTCAGCTGGCAGTGCCGTCGTGAGACGCCGGTGTCCTCACCTGCGTCGACGTCGGGCTTGATGCCCCGCGATGCAGACGGACGGCCCACGAGCACGCTCTTGGCGCGCAGCGGGATCACCTGGGGCGAGCCGGGGGCAGGCATCGGGTCCTCCGGGTCCTGCGCGGCGTACCAGTCCGGGTCGACCCAGACCTCCGCGACCCACTCGTCCGGGCCGGGTGCCGGAGGCGTCGGGAGACCCCCGTTGGTCGGCTGCTCCGACTCGGCCGGCTCCTCCTCAGGGTCGGACTGCTCAGGGTCCGACGGCGCAGGCTCGTTCTCGTCCGGATCGCCGGGTTCGCCCTCAGCGGACTGCTCGGCACCCGGGTCCGGGTCGGTTGGGGCGGGAGCCGGCGGACCGCCTTCCGCCGGGTCCGGACCAGCCGACGGCGTAGGCAGGGCCCACGGGTCGGGGCTCACCGGCTGCGGCGCGGTGCCGGTGGTGAAGTCATAGCCGCAGTTCTCACAGAACAGCGCGCCCGGTGCGGCCGGCGAGCCGCAGTGCGGGCAGGTGGTGGCCGCACCGGACCCGGGGTCCGGCTCGGCCGGGCTCGCCACGACAGGCGCTGCGGCCGCTGACTCGATCGGAGAACCGCAGGTGTCGCAGTAGTCCTCCGACTCCGAGGTGTGCCCCTGCGGACAGATCGCACTCACTTGCGGACCCGGGTCGTCTTGGTCGAGGCCGTGTCGAGCGCCATCTCGTCGAGCTTGTCTGTGTTGCGCTTGAGCCTGACCGTTCCCTGCTCCTCGTTGTCGATGTCGACCACGCGCCGCAGCCGCGAGGTCGCCTCGTCATTGCCGGTCTCCTTCGCGAGCTGGACGGCGCGGCCGAGCTTGACAGTCGCCGTCGCCTCATCGCCGGACGCCTTCGCGGCGAGGCCGTCCTGGATCGCCTCCGCCAGCTCGGCCTGGCCGGTGTAGTGCGCCACCTCAGGGTTGATGCGAGCGGTGAGGTTGTGGTCGCTCGACCACATCGCCTTGACCAGCCCAGAGGCCTGCACCTCCTCGTTGGTGACGATCTGGACGCGTGCGGCGAGCTGTTCGGCACCGACCGGCTTCGAGCCGACGCGCACGGCCACGTGGTACTCGCGGCTCTCGTCGCCCCAGCTGCCTGTCGGGAAACCGCTGGTCAACGGGTTCACCACGCTCTTGCGCGGCGTCAGATCGTCCAGCTTGGGCGAGACCTGCTTGACGAACAGCACCTCGGCGCCCTGCGGAGCCCACACACGCAGCTGGGCTTCAGCCACACCGCGCGCCATCGACTCCCCCAGCATCTGCTGGAAGCTGGCCGCGATCTCGGAGGGGTCGCGGATCAGCTCGTCCGAGCCCATCAGCGCCGACGCGATCTCGCGGACCTCGGCGACCACGTAGCGCGATCCCACACCGCGGGCGTCGCACCGGAACTGCCCTTGCAGCCGGGCGAGCGTCGAGGTGAGCTGCGCCTTGGGCTCGGACTCGTTCTTGCCGTCCGTGAGCAGGATCGCGTGGCGACGCGCCCCCTGCGGCACCGTGGAGAAGAGCTGGCCGGCGAGCTGCAGCCAGGTGCTCATCGCCGTGCCGCCGCCGGCCCGCATGGTGCCGATCGCCCGCTTCGCCTCCGCGCGCGCGGCCGGCTCCATCCGCACCATCGCCGAGGGTGCGTTCGGGTACGGGAACACCCGGTTGGCCACATGGCTGCCGCCCACGATGGCGAACCATGTGCCGTCGACGATGACGTCGAG
>NZ_JBMDXJ010000328.1:0-12756 GCF_048594945.1 Pseudactinotalea sp.
GTTGGCGAGGGCGAGTGCCTCGGCGTCGTCGTCGAAGGGCGTGATCGCCACGACCGGGCCGAAGATCTCCTCCTGGAAGATCCGCGCCGTGGGGGGCACGTCCGCGAACACGGTCGGTGCCACGAAGTTGCCGGTCTCGAAGCCCTCGGGGCGTCCACCGCCTGCGACCAGCCGCCCCTCGCTCTTGCCCAGCTCGACGTAACCCATCACCTTGTCGAAGTGCTCCGGGTGCACCAGCGCGCCCACCTCGGTGGCCTTCTCGTGCGGATACCCGACCTTCACCCGTGCCGCCTGCGCGGCGTAGCGCTCCACGAACTCGTCGTAGACAGCACGCTGCACGAGGATCCGCGACCCAGCGGTGCAGCGCTCGCCGTTCAGTGAGAACACACCGAAGATAGTGGCGTCGACCGCCGCGTCGAGGTCAGCGTCGGCGAACACGATCGCCGGGCTCTTGCCGCCCAGCTCCATGCTCAGACCCTTCAGGTAGGGCGCTGCGTTCGCGAAGATGAGCTGGCCGGTGCGGCTCTCGCCGGTGAACGAGATCAGCGGCACGTCCGGGTGCTTGACCAAGGCGTCTCCGGCGTCCTCGCCGAGACCGTTGACCAGGTTGAACACTCCCTGCGGGACGCCGGCCTCCTCGAAGATGCCCGCCCACAGCGAGGCCGAGAGCGGCGTGAACTCCGCCGGCTTGAGGACCACCGTGTTGCCGGTGGCGAGCGCCGGCCCGAGCTTCCACGACTCCAGCATGAACGGCGTGTTCCATGGCGTGATCAGCCCGGCCACGCCGATCGGCTTGCGGTTGACGTAGTTGATCTGGCGACCCGGCACCTTGAACACGTCGTCCGCCTGCGCCACGACCAGGTCGGCGAAGAACCGGAAGTTCTCCGCGGCGCGCCTCGCCTGCCCCAGCGCCTGCGTGATCGGCAGCCCTGAGTCGAAGGACTCCAGCTCGGCGAGCCGGGTGTCCCGCGACTCCACGATGTCCGCGATCGCGTGGAGCACCCGCGAGCGCTCCCGCGGAAGCATCCTGGGCCAGGGTCCGTCGGTGAAGGCTCTGCGGGCGGCGTCGACGGCCCTGTCGATGTCCGCCTTCTTGCCTGCCGCCGCCTGCAGATAGGTGTCGTTGCTGACCGGGTTCAGTACGTCGAAGGTGTCGCCGTCGACCGAGTCGACGAACACGCCGTCGATGTAGTGCTGGATCCGGGTGGGCAGGTCGGCCGGGACGTGCACATCGGTGGGCGGGGTGCTCATGCCATGGCTCCTTCGGTGGCGTGCTCGGTGCGGCTGAGGAAGGCCTGCAGCGTGCCGGCACGGTGCAGGCGCAGCTGCTGCTCGATGTCGTCGATCGGTGCGCCGGTGGAGATGAGCGTGAGGATCTCCTCGTGCTCGGCCACGGACGCACCGGCGCGATCGGGCACGAAGGTGAAGATCGAGTCGCGCATGTGGCCGAGCCGTGCCCACTCGGCCTCGACGAGCTCCACCAGCCGAGCGTTGGGGCACTGCTGGTAGAGGACTGCGTGAAAGTCCTTGTTGAGGCGGGTGAAGGCGTGAGGGTCGAAGCTGCCGCCGTCGGTGAGAAGCTCGGTCATGCGCAGGTTGATCTCGCGTGCCCGCTGCAGGTCGGCGGCGGTGAGGTGGCGAGCCGCCAGCGCGGTCGCGGCCGCCTCGATGAGGCTCAGCGCCTGCATGCTCGCGCGGTAGCGCTCCTCGTCGACCATCGACACGTGCGCGCCGACGTTGCGCAGATACGTCACCAGCCCTTCCGCCTCGAGCTGACGGATCGCCTCACGCACCGGAACCACACTCATGTCGAGCTCGTTCGCGATCGAGCCGAGCACCAGTCGATACCCGGGCGTGAAGTGCTGGGTGGCGATCCGCTCCTTGATCCACTGGTACGCGCGCTGCGACTTGCTGAGGGTCGGCGTCTCGGTCACTGCTCCGCCTCGTACCTCGCCCGCCACGCGGCGTTCATCGGGAACAGCCCGTCGACCGGGTGGCCCTCGGTCACCCGCGCCGCGATCCACGTGTCCTCGGCCTCCTGCTCCAGCGTGGCCGCGGCGATCTCCTCGGCGAGCGACGGCGGGATGACCACCACGCCGTCGTCGTCACCCACGATGATGTCGCCCGGCTGCACCGTGGTGCCGCCGCAGGCGATCGTCACGTCGCCCTCCCACGGCACGTGCTTGCGCCCGAGCACGGCCGGATGGTGCCCTGCCGCGAACACCGGCAGGATGTCGGCCACCGCGGCGGCGTCCCGGACGCCACCGTCGGTCACCACGCCTGAGGCGCCACGCGCCTTGGCGCGCAGCGCGAGGATGTCGCCGAGCGTGCCCGACCCGGTCTCTCCACGCGCCTCGATCACGATCACCTCGCCGCTCTCGACGGCGTCGAAGGTGCGCTTCTGCGCGTTGTAGCCACCGCCGTGGCCGGCGAACAGGTCCTCCCGGTTCGGCACGAACCGCAGGGTCCTGGCCACCCCCACGAGGTGACATCCGGGGCGCAGCGGAGCAACGCCGTCGACCATCACGTTGTTGAGTCCACGCTTGCGGAGCTGGGCCGACAGGCCCGCGGTGGGAGCCTGGTCGAGTTTCGCGCGCAGTGCAGGATCCAGGCCCGATGCTGGGAGCCCCGCAGCGTCGCGCGACCCCCACGCCTCGGCGCGCTGGTGGTCGTCGACGGCGGGCAGTGATCCGAGGTCGCCGTCGAAGGCGACCTCGCCTTGTGCCACGGTGGTGACGAGGTGCCCGGTGCTCGGGCCGCCGGGGGCGTCCACCTCCACCTCGACCACGTCGCCGGGGCCGATCACGCTCGAGCCGGCGGGCGTGCCGGTGAGGATGACGTCACCGACCTCGAGCGTGAGGTGCTGCGAGAGGTCGGCGACCATCTGCGCGAGCGGGAAGAGGAGCCCGGCGGTGGTGTCCTCCTGCGCGAGCGCGCCGTTGACCCAGGTGCGCACGCGGAGGGTGGCGGGGTCGAGATCGCGGGTATCGAGCAGGGTGGGGCCGATCGGCGTGAAGCCGTCGCCGCCCTTGGAGCGCACGTTGGAGCCCTTGTCGTTGGCGCGCAGGTCGTAGACGCCGAGGTCGTTGGCGGCGGTGACCCAGCCGACGTGACGCCAGGCGTCCTCGAGCGAGACACCACGTGCCTCGGTGCCGATCACCAGTGCGATCTCGCCCTCGAACGCGAGCAGCTCGGTCCCGGCGGGGCGCTCCACGATGCCGCCCGAGCCGGCGACGGAGCTCGAGGGCTTGAGGAAGTACGAGAGGTGAGCAGGGCGCCGGCCACGCTGCTCGGCGCGGGAGGCGTAGGAGAGGTGGATCGCGATGATCTTGCCAGGGCGGGTGGGGAGCGCGGCGAAGCGCCCTGCTGGTCTGGTCGTCATGAGCTCCCTCGCTCTTGCGTGACTCCGATCGTATACGATGCCGTGCCTCGGATCTGTCGAACGAGTTCGCACGCCGGCGCCGTACGGTGTGCCGGTGGAGTCAGTCAATCGCAGCGGTGCCCTTCCTCGCGGTGGCGCCGAGGAGGTCGCACGCGTGGCGAGGGCGATGCTCAGCGAGCTCGACGACGTGCTGCAGACGATCGCCAGCAGGGTCTGGCAGACCGTGCCCGGCTACTCACAGTTCCTGCCGGATCGACAAGAGCTCACGGCGCGCATCCGTGAGAGCGTCCTCAACGTCGTGACGTGTCTGCTGGAGTGGCGGGAGCCGAGTCCCGGAGAACTCGCTCGTTCGGCTGGGACCGGCGAGCGTCGGGCGCTGCAGGGGGTGTCGTCGATCGCGATGATCCAGTCGTTCCGCACCGCGGAGCGAGTGCTGTTGGAGGAGCTGCAGGGGTGGTGCAATCGGATGCAGGTGCGGACCGCCACAGCCCGCGCCTGTCGCGCTGCGCTGCTGCGCGATCTCGACAGCCTCGAGCGGTCGATGCTCGATGCCTACACACACCTGCAGATCCAGATCGAGGCCGACCGGCGGCTCAGCGAACCGAGGCTGTTCCGGCGGCTGGCAGCTGGCGTCCCGATCGATACGACCGAGCTCGAAGAACTCGCCATCGCGATCGGTGTCGCCGACCCTGACCGGACCGAGTTCGTCACCGCGGCTGTGCGCCTGTGGCCCGCACCGGACGGGACTCCGATCGATCGGGTGACAGCAGACCAGGTACGGCATCGCGTCGTCGCCGAGTTGGCACGCTCCCTCGGGAGCACGGCACTCTCGGGCGTCGTCGAGGAGACGGGCCAGCCAGTGGTTCTCGTCGCCGTGCCGTGGGACGCAGAGCCGGAAGCGCTCATGCTGGACCTCGCCCGCGCCCTCGCGCCGATCTCGGAGTGCAGCATCACGGCCGGCATCGGCGATCGGTGCACCGGGCTGGCGACACTCGGCACCTCGTGTCGTCAAGCGCTCGCGGCAGCCGGGGTCGCAGGTGACCCGGGGGAGATGCACCTGTACTCGGACACGCTCCTCGAGGTCATGGTGCGGCGCGAGTCGGCGCTCGCGCGCCAGCTGGTCGATCGCTATCTGGGTGACCTGAGCGGTGAGCTGCTCGTCACACTCCGGACTCACCTCGACCAACGGCTCTCGTTGCGCGCAACCGCTGCAGTGCTCGGCGTCCACAAGAACACCGTCTCCTACCGACTGCGCCGCGTCGAGGAGCTGAGCGGGCTCGATCTGCGTCGCCCCCGGGACCTCAGCCGGCTCGTCGTCGCGCTGGAGGCCTCAGAGCAGCTCAGCGCAGGCCAGCCAGCCGGGCAGCAGCCATGACACCGTCGACGAGGTGCTCGGGATCGGTGCCGCCGTCATCGATCACGACGAGCGAGGCGAGGCCGGCATCGCGGTAGGCGATCATCCGGGCGGCCGCGTCCTCCATGGTGCCCGCGACCGTGACAGCGCGGACCATCGCATCGTCGACGTGCGCGGTGGCAGGCTCACCGGCGAGGAACCGGCGGCGAATCTCGGCCGCCACGTCCTGGTCGATCCCGGCGTGCTGGGTGATCGCGGACGCCCCGTGCAGGCCGAGGTACTTCGCGGTGTGCTCACGGAGCCGGTCTACGGCGGCATCGCGGTCGGGGTCGAGCGAGAACGTCGCGTAGGCGGTCAGCTCCGAGGTGCCGTACGTCGCAGCCACCCAGCGCACGTACTCCGGTGACGACAGCACCGACAGGAACAACCCGTCGGCCTCGTGCGCGCCGAGCTCCAGCGCCCGCGGTCCCTTCACGCCCCAGACGAGGGGGATCGTGCGCGGTGGCTGCGCATCCAGCGCCGTGCGCAGGTGCTGCCCCTGCACCACATCGTCGACGTGCTCACCCGCCAGCAGGCGGCGCAGCGCCCTGGTGTACTCGGACAGGACGGCGATGGGGCGTGCGAACTCGATCCCCAGCCGGCCGGACATCCAGGTGGCGTTGCTTGCCCCGAGCCCGAGAATGCTGCGGCCGCCCGCAATCTCGTCCAGCGCCTGCGCCTCCATCGCGGTCAGCACCACGTGCCGGGTCCATGGGTTGATCACCCCGATCCCGATCCGTACCCGCTCGGTGACGGCCGCCATCGCACCTGTGACGGCGAAAGCTCCGCGCTCGGTGTAGTCCTCGCTCACCCATACCTCGTCGAGGCCGGCGTCCTCGGCCTGCCGGGCGATCCGCACGGCACCGGCGGCTGAGCGCAGACCCGACGGCGCGATCCCGATCCTCATGGCGCGATCATCCCGCGATCGCCGCGTCCAGGGCAGCGACCGTCGGCTCGATGATCGGGGTCTCTGGCAGGCGGGAGGCTGCTGTCGGCACGTCCTTGAGGCCCGTGGAGGTGCCGAGCACCACGACCCGCTGATCGGCCGTGAGGGTGCCTCTGCGTACGAGTTCGGGGAGTACCGCGACGGCAACTGTCGAGGACGGCTCGAGGAACAGGCCCTCGAGGCCGGCCAGCTGCCGTTGGGCCGCCATCGTCGCGTCATCACCGGCCGAGGCGGCGGCGCCGCCGGTGCGGGAGAGCGCGTCCCAGCCCTGCCAGGTCGCCATCGGGCTGCCGATCGAGAAGGCGACCGTCGAGCCTGCGGGCTGGGCCGCCGTCGGGCGCCAGCCGTGCTGGAGGGCGTCCTCGTACGGGCCGAACGGCTCAGCAGCGATCAGCGCCGGCACCTGTGTGCTCATCCCGAGCGCAACGAGCTCCTCGAAGCCGCGTGCCAGCCCCGCCAGGGCATCGCCGTAGGCGACCGGCGCGACGATGGCGTCGGGCACGCCGCCGAGCTGCGCGTGCAGCTCGTACGCGATCGTCTTGTAACCCTCGACGCCGAACGGATTGGAGCCCGCCGGCGGCCCGACGAAGCCGGACATCGGGACCCAGCCACGGGCCTGCACGAGCTCCCGCATCACGAGCCAACGGTCGGTCGGCTTCTCGACGGCGAGCGTGACGGCGCCGTACGACTGCATCAGTGTGGTCATCGCCAGGGGCGCGGACGCCAGCGTCAGCACCACGCATCGGATGCCGGCGCGTGCCGCGTACGCCGCGACCGCAGCACCGTGGTTGCCGGTGCTGGAGACCACCACCGTGTCACGTCCCTGCTGAACCGCCTTCGTCACGGCGACGGCGGCCAGCCGGTCCTTGTAGGACCACGTCGGATTGCGCGACTCGTCCTTGAGGAGCAGCCCGGGCAGGCCGAGGTCTGCTCCGAGCCGGGGCAGCGGCACGAGCGGGGTCCCACCCTCGCCGAGGCTGACCACGGGTCCGCCGTCGATCGGGAGCAGCGGCCGGTACCGGAACAGGCCCGGGTCGTCGGTGGTCTCGAGCCCACGCAGCCCGTCGAGGTCGTAGTCGGGCACGGCGTAGACGTGTCCGCCGTCGACGGCGGTGGGCAGGTAGGCATCGGCCTCCTCGACCCGGGCACCGGTGATCGGGTGCGTCAGGTGGCCCAGGTAGGCGCTGGCGCTGCTCGCGTGGGCGCTCATGCTTCGATCACCTGCAGCTCGCGGCCGCGGTCACTCAGCATGCGGACACCGTCGTCGGTGACGACCAGCGCATCCTCGACCATCATCCCGCCCCACCCGATCTCGTAGTACGGGGTCTCGAAGCAGAACACCTGCCCGGCCGCCAGCGGTGCCGGAGTGTCGGGGCGGATGATGGGCGCCTCGTAGACCTCCAAGCCGATCCCGTGGCCGCAGTGCTGCCGCCGGTAGGGAGCCGGTCCGCTCTGCTCGACGACCTCGACTGCGCGCGCGAAGACGTGCTCGGCCAGGACCCCCGGTCGAGCGAGCGCGAGCTGTGCATCCTCGCCGTCGAGGATCGCCTGGTAGAAGCGTGCCTGCCTCTCGGTGGGCTCGCCGACGACGGCGGTGCGACCGAGATCGGCCCAGTACCCCTGGTACATGCCGCCGACGTCGAAGCGCAGCAGGTCACCGACCGCAAGCGCGCGGTCGGTCGCGTAGGCATCGGCCAGCGCCGACCGCGGTCCTGACGTCACCACGATGAAGCGCGGCTCCATGTCGGCCGCAACGAGCTCGCCCGCGACGATCCGCGCGAGCTCGGCCTCGGTGGCGCCCACCTCGGCGTGGTCGATCGCCGTCAGCATCGCCTGCTCGACGACCCGCGCGGCGCGCTCGAGCAGCGCTACCTCGCCGTCGAGCTTGATCGAGCGCACCGAGGCGAACCAGTCGCTGGCGTCGATGAGGCCGGTGTCGGCGAGCCGGGCAGCCAGGTCCTCTCGCAGCGGCACGGGGCACGCGTTCGCGTCGATACCGACGCGCTTGCCGCCGGCCCCGGCGCGGCGCACCGCGGCCTCGATCGCTGCGGCGTAGTCGGCGTGCTGCTCGACCAGGCCGGTCGCGGTGGCTGTGCCGTCATCGGACTCGAAGAAGAACCGACCGTAGGCGCTGTAGTCGCTCTCCACCAGGCCGGCGTCGAACCCAGGTGCGGAGTCGGCCACCGGACCCGCGACGGCGAGTTCGGTGTCGGTGACGACCGCGGCGAGAGGCGAGACACCGTGCACGGTCGCCGACACGCTGCGGTACCCCGTGGCGTAGTCGACGTTCGCGCTGCTCAACGCCAACGCCGCATCGAACGGGGCGTCCTCGAGTGCAGCGCGCAGGCGGGCTCGACGTTCCTCGATGAGCGCGGGATCGATCAGGCGGCTGCTCATGCTCCACGTCCTTCGGTCTGTGCGGACGCCGATGCGGTTGAGCCCGCCGGCCACACGTCTCCGGTCTCGGCCCGGTACGGCGCGATCACGTTCTCCGAGAACCACTGCATCGCGTCGATCGTCTCCTCGACCGTGTTCTTCGCGAACAGCAGTGCCGACAGAGTGGTGACGCCGGCGGCGGCGTAAGCGCGGACCTGGGCCAGCATCTGCTCGGCGTTCCCGATGAGGTTGCGGCTGGCGAAGTCGGCCGTGTCCTGGTCCTTGAGGGTGCTGGAGGAGAGCGAGCGCATGTGCTGGTACAGCTGCGAGGTCTCGAAGTTCGCTACGGCGTCAGCCGTGTCGCGACCGATCGAGACCGACAGCTGGGGGGCCACGTCGAAGTCCTCCGGAAGCACCCGGCCGGCTTCGTCCGCCAGCTCACGGATCGCCGTCATGCCGGCGGCAACCTCGTCGGGAGTCAGCACGGCGGGGAGCCAGCCGTGGCCGTACCGGGCGGCCCGCTCGCGCGCGCCGGTCGAGTTGCCGCCGGACAAGATGGGGATCGTGCGCTGGCGCGGCTTGGGAAAGGACTCGACGTCGTTGAAGTTCACGAACTCGCCCGCGAAGGAGGCACGGCGTTCGCTGAAGAGCAGCTGCAGGGCCTGTGTGTACTCCTCGGCCTGACGGCCGCGATGGATGCGGGCGCCCGGCCACATCGCCTCGGCCTCCTCACGGTAGGCGCCGATGCCGACGCCGAGCTTGAACCGGCCTCCGGAGAGCTGGTCGAGGGTGGTGACCTGCTTGGCGAGCACGACCGGGTTGCGGAAGGCAAACACCGTGATCGCGGTGCCGAGTTCGAGCGTCGTGGTCTGGCCCGCCACGTAGGCGAGGTAGAGATACGGGTCGTAGTACCGCGGCGGCTGCTCGAACTCGGCGCGCACGTACTGCTGGGTCGTGACGTGATCGTTGCCCCAGACACTGTTGAAGCCGAGCCGCTCGGCCTCGACGGCGAGCTGGACGGCCTGCTCGGGGTCCGCGTACGGCACCGGGTACATCAGGCCTTCCGTTCCGGTGGGCACGCCTAGTCCGAAGCGCATGGTTCAGCTCTCCTCTGTGTCGATGTCGTCAGTTGGCACAGGGGTGACCTGTTCCAAGGATGTGGGCTCGGGATCGAGGGCAGCGCTGGGATCGGCTGCGACTGCCGCCCGATGGCGACGGCCTCGCGCAGGATCCATGCCGGGCACGGCGGCGAGCAGCGTCTGCGTATACGGGTGCTGGGGATCGTCGAGCACGCTGCGGTCACCGCGCTCGACGATCTGACCGCGCTGCATCACGACAACCTCGTGCGCGCAGGCGCGCGCGACGGCGATGTCATGGGTGATGAAGATGTAGCTGAGGCCCCGCTCGGCCTGCAACTCACGCAGCAGCGTGACGATGCGGCCGCGGATCGACTGGTCCAGGCCACTGGTCGGCTCGTCGAGCACGATCAGCTCGGGGTCGGCGGCGAGAGCGCGGGCGATCGCGACGCGCTGCTGCTGACCACCGGAGAGCTCCGCCGGACGTCGGGTGCGCAGGTTCGTCGGCAGATGCACGGCTGCGAGCAGCTCGTCCACGCGGGTAGCCGCATCCTGCCGGCTCAGACCCGCGAGGAGCCGCAGCGGCTCGGTGAGCGTGGTCTCGACGCGGTACTTGGCGTTGAGCGACTGCAGCGGGCTCTGGAACACCATCTGGATCCGCCGACGCTCCGGGCCGCGCAGACGTCTGCTGTCCAGAGGCTCGCCGTCGAAGCGGAGCTCGCCTGCGGAGGGTGGCTGGAGCCCGGCGACGATCGTGCCGAGCGTCGACTTGCCCGAGCCCGATTCGCCGACGACGGCGAGGGTGCGGCCGCGTCCCAGAGTGACGTCGACGCCGTCGAGTGCGCGGACCTCGTGCCCGCGGACCTGGAAGGTTCGACGAAGGTCCGTGACCTCAAGAAGTGGCATCGGAGTCCTCCAGCTCGTTCGCGGACTCGAGCAGGTAGCGCGTGTAGGTGTGCTGCGGCGAGCTGAGCACCTGGGCCACAGGGCCGGTCTCGGCGAGGCTGCCTCGGTAGAGCACGTTGAGGCGGTCGCAGGTCTCGGCGACGACCCCAAGGTCGTGCGTCACCAGCAGCACGCCGCAGCCGGTCTCCTCGGTCAGCTCGACGATGAGGTCGAGGATGCGCGCTTGCACGGTGACGTCCAGCGCGGTGGTCGGCTCGTCCGCGATCAGCAGCCGCGGGCGGCAGGCCAGTGCCATTGCGATCATGACACGCTGGCACATCCCGCCGGAGAGCTGGTGCGGGTAGGCGCGTGCGGTGCGCTCGGCGTCGGGGATGTGCACCCGTTCGAGCATCTCGGCGGCGGCGGTCCGCGCCTGCCCGCGCGACATTCCCTGGTGCAGGATCGCGATCCTCGCGATCTGTTCGCCGACCCGCATCAGCGGGTTCAGCGAGTCGCGCGGGTTCTGGAAGATCATCGCGAACCGGCTCGCAACCGAGCGCTCCGCCGCATCGGTGACATCCTCGCCGTCGACCGTGAAGCGACCTGCCGTCTGTCGCACGCCTCGCGGCAGGATGCCCATGGCGGCGAACGAGGTCATCGACTTGCCGGAACCGGACTCGCCGACCAGACCCACGATCTCGCCGGGGGCGATCTCCAGCGAGACATCGGTGAGGATCTCCGCGCCGGTGGCCTCTGCCGTGACGCTGAGTCCCTCGATCGTCAGGAGCGGTGTACTCATGCGGAGTCTCCCGCCAGGTCGTCACCGATGAAGTGCAGGGCTGCCACGGTGACGGCGATCAGCAGACCCGGGAAGAACGCCGTCCACCACTGTCCGGTGAGCATGTTGGAGGCGCCCTCGGCGACCATCACGCCCCACTCGGCGGTCGGTGGGTGAATGCCGACTCCGAGGTAGGCCAGTCCGGCGACGTTGAGGATCGAGTAGCCGCAGACCAGCGTGAGCTGCACGGCAGCCGGTCGGATCGAGTTCGGCAGCACGTGCGCGAACGCCGTCCGCAACCAGCCGGCGCCCGAAACGCGGGCGGCCGCGACGTAGTCGAGCTCGCGCTCGCTGAGCGCCTTGGCACGCACCAGCCGGACGAACGGGGCGATCTGGGCGATCGCGAGAGCCACCGCGAGGTTCGGGATCGAGTCACCGACCGAGACCAGCAGGATCATCGCGAGGATGAAACCGGGAAAGGCCATGAGGATGTCGACCAGCCGCATCACGACGTCGTCGACCTTGCCGCCGAGGTACCCGGAGATGACGCCGACGGCGGAACCGAGGACCATCGCCAGTACGGCGACGCTGACGCCGAGCGCGAGGTCGAGGCGGATCGCGTGCACGCAGCGCGCCAGGATGTCGCGGCCGTAGCTGTCGGTGCCGAACCAATGGTCGGCCGACGGCGGCAGGAACGGTGTGGCGATCCGTGCCGCGGGGTCTGCCACGACGAACGGACCGATGATCCCGATGAGCAGGAGCGCGCCGATGACGATCACTCCGATCACGAGGAACGGACGGCGCCGACGCGGCGAGCTGCGCACAAGGTCGGGGGTAGCGGTGACGGCGGTCATGCGGCCCGCCCTCCGAGTCGGATCCGAGGATCGATGAAGCCGTAGACGAGGTCAACGACGAAGTTCAGGACGATGTAGATGACGCCGACGATCAGCGCATAACCCTGCAGCAGTTCCAGGTCGTTGGAGCCGAGCGCGTCGTAGGCGACGCGCCCCATGCCAGGCCAGCTGAAGAGCCGCTCCACGATGACGTTGCCACCGAGCAGGAAGCCGATCACCAGGCCGATCGCCGTGAGGACCTGCAGCATCGCGTTGCGGAGCCGGTCGCGCCAGAGCACCTGAAGCGGGGGAACGCCGTAGGCGCGGGCGGTGCGAGTGAAGCCGGCGTCCTCGGTGGCGATCATCGCCGAGCGCACCATCTTGAGCACCGCAGCGGACGCGCCGAGCCCGAGGGTGAGGGCGGGCAGCGCGAGCGCGCGCAACGCCTGCCAGACCGCGCTTGTATTGCCGGTGAGCAGACCGTCGATCACGAACAGACCCGTGATGGTGGTCGGTGGCGAGGTGCCGATCGGCAGCCGGCCGACCGGGCCCGGGAGGAGCCCTGCGAGCGAGTAGAGACCGTAGATCAGCAGCAGCCCGAGCCAGATTGGCGCCATGCTGGATCCGAGCACGGCGAAGAGCCGGGCGAGTGCGTCTGAGGTGCGGCCCCGCTTCGAGGCTGCGAGCATCCCGAGCGGAAAGCCCACGACGAGCGCGATGACGAGGCCGGCGGTGGCCAGTTCGATCGTTGCTGGCAGTCGTGCGAAGAGTTCGTCCGCGACCGGCCGTCCCGTGGAGATCGCGGTGCCCATATCGCCCCGCACGAGACCGGCGAGGTAGTCGCCCAGCTGGACCCAGATCGGCTGATCCAGGCCCATCCGAATGCGGAGCGCGTCGATGTCCTCCTGCGTGGCCTCGGGACCGAGCCGGGCGGCAGCGGCGTCACCGGGAAGGATCCGCACCACGAGGAACACGACCAGCACGAGCCCGACGACGGTGATCGCAGAGATCGCGAGCCGGCGCAGCATGTAGCGGAGCATGAGGATTCCTCAGACGGGGGCGGTGGAGCGGAGGTCGTGGGCGGCCA
>NZ_JBMDXJ010000329.1:0-3706 GCF_048594945.1 Pseudactinotalea sp.
TCAAATCCTGTCAGCCCGACTCGTGAAACCGGCGACTTGTCGCCGGTTTTCGCGTGTTGGGGTGGTCAGGTGCTGGGTGCCGGAGCGCCCGGCGAGGCATGAGCAGGTGGCGACGGTCGCTCCTGTCAGCCCGACAACATGACGTCGCTGGCCATGGGAGCGCGGTGGGCCGCGAGGAGCGGCATCGGGGCGGCGACGGGCTCCCCGTCGCGATACGCAAGACTGGGTCCTCCTGCTGGTCGGCGACAGGGGCGAAAGTGGAGCTGGGATCCGGACTGACGCAGCGCGAGGTGAGCTCGTGGCTGGAGGAGACTCCGATGGTGCCGGGGGAGACACCCTGGCTCGTCGTCAAGGCGACTGCGGCCAATCCGGTGATCGATCTGCTGGTCGTCACCGACCGGCGGCTCTACGGGATGCGCCGGGGAGTCTTCAAGCCCCGACCGAGCGCGGCGTTGCGGCACGGACGAGCGCTCGTGGGCCGCGCGGCTGGGCGACACCTGTGGATCCCTGTCGACGGCGGCAGCAAGGCGGTGTGGGCGCTGTTCGAGAACGTCGCAGACCTGGAGCGGTTTTCGCAGGTGCTGCAGCACACCTCCAGCTACGCCGGCGCGCTTGCCGGCACTCCGGATCTCGATGCCGACCTGGGCGAGCCGCCGGTGGACGAGGAGATCTGGCCAGCGCGGACATGAACGTGACAGAGCAGCGGATCAGCGTGAGCCGTGCCGGCCACGTTCACGAGGCCATTGTGTCGTGGTGGTTCGACGGCCGGGACTGGTGGGTGGCGGTTGACTCGGAGGCGTTCGAGCGCGTCGAGGCGCGGGAGAATGACGCCTTTGAGGCACTCTGCACGGTGCGCACGATGCTCGAGCCACACGGTTGGCGACTCGGCGTGACCGGTGCGCGGGCCGACGTGTGGCCCAGCGGAATGGCACGCGACCAAGGGGGCGGGCTGCGTTGCTATCGGATCGTGGACGCGGCTCCGGTCGAGCTCGTCGATACCTTCGAGCCCGTGGATCCGGCGATGGTGACCACCGTCGCCGATCAGCGCGCCCAGGCGGATCTGATGTATGCGTCGCGGGCCGCAGAGGCACCGCCTACGCACCCGCGAGGACCCGACCGATCATGATGCCGATCCAGCCGATACCTCCTCCGAGGACCAGCATGCCCGCGGCGTGGGCCACCGCACGGCCGACGCGGCCCTCGAGCAGCAGGCGCGCCGCCTCGACGCTCGCCGTGCTGAAGGTCGAGTAGCCGCCGAGGAGGCCGGTCCCGAGCACACCGACGATCGTCGACTCAGTTGCACCGCTGGCCCAACCGGTCAGCAGCCCGATCAGCAGGCAGGCGCTGGTGTTGACCACGAGCGTGCCCACCGGGGTAGCCGAGTGCGTACGGCGCTGCACGGCGCCGTCCACGAGGAACCGTGCCGCCGCGCCGATCCCGCCCGCGAGCGCGATGAGGATCATCGCGCGTCCCCTCGCCTCAGGCGTCGGGCCGCCAGGATGCCCACGACGGCGGAACTCACCCCGATCGCGACGCTCGCCACCGCATAGCCCACCCCGGTCAGCGGTGCGCCGCCACGGAGCAGCTGTTCGGTCTCGGCCACGAACGTGGAGTAGGTCGTGAAGCCGCCGAGCACGCCGGTGCCGCACGCGAGCCGAACCACCCGGCGACGGCCCTCGTCGGGGCCGCCGAGCACCAGTGTCTCGAGCAACGCGCCCAGCAGCAGTGAGCCCATCACGTTGATCACGAATGTGGTCCACGGGATCGCGCCGGGCATCGCAGGGAACGCCGCCTCCGCAGTCGCCCGTGCCGCCGTACCGATCATGCCTCCGGCTGCGACCATGCCCGCACTCGTCAGCGTCGCCCGCCCACGAGGTCGGTGGCTCATCGTGCCCACGGTGCGCCGATCTCCTTCCAGTCCACGACGCTCAGCGGCACCGTGAGCACCGGCCGGTGCTGATGGTGAGCCAGATGGGCGGCGACGGAGCCCTCCAGGAACTCCTTCAACCGCGCTGCCGACCCCGGAGCCCGCGTGCCGACCACGACCGCGGCTGCGTCGACCGCGCGAGCGAGGTGGGTGAGTGCGCGATCAGGCCGGCCCGCCAGGTAGTGCAGGTGCCACGGCACGTCCCCGCCCACCGCCTGCTCGACCTGCCGGGCGAGCGCGGACTCGGTCTCGCGCCACGCCTCGTCGTCGGCGTCGGGATCGATGGCGGCGTGGCGGACGCTGCCATCGGCGTGCTCCGCCACCGTGTAGCGCGCAGGGTCCGCGAAGGCCATGTGCAACGACGGCGCTCGGGTCGCGAGTGCGAGCTGCACGGCGGTGCGGACCACCAAGGGGTCCTGCCCGGGCACGACTCCGACCACGAGCGGGTGCCGGTCGAACGGCACCATCCGCTCCACCGAGGGCTGCGGCACCGTTGCGCTCATGCTGCGCTCATCTCCAACCACCTTCCGCGGGCGCTCGTTCCTGCCCGCCGTCGATCGACGTGACAGGAACCATCAGCCTCGCGGCGGTTCGGGCACAAGCCCAGGCGGGATCCATCGCCATCGGCCATGCTATGCCCATGCAGCATCAGGAAGACACACTCGCCGCCTACGTGAGCACGGTGTCGCAGGACGAGGAGAGCATCGCCGTCGTGCTCGATGGTTCCCTTGCGAAGGGCACCGAGCGGGAGGACTCCGACGTCGACGTCTATCTCGTGGTCACCGACGCGGCCTTCGCCAGCGCCTTCGAGAATGAACGACTCAGCTATGTCGACGCCGACGCGGCGACGTACGACGGCGGCTACGTCGACATCAAGGTCATCACCATCGACTACCTGCGCCGGGCGGCCGAGGATGGCGACGATCCGGTGCGTGCCTCGTTCATCGGCGCCCGGGTCGCATGGACCAGGGACCCGCAGGTCGCAGGCCTGGTGGCGGCGATCCCGACGCTGCCGGAGTCGGCCTGGGCAGAACGCATGGCCTCCTTCATCGCCCAGATGCGTCTGTACGGCGGCTACTTCCTCAAGCAGGGCGCGCAGCTCGGTGACGAGTACCTGCTGCGCTGGGCCGCGGTGCACGCGGTCGGTTCCGCGGGTCGCGCCCTGCTCGCGCGCGGTCACGTGCTGTTCCAGGGAAACAAGTACCTCACTGGCCTGCTGACCGGTCTGCCCGACCTGCCCGCGGGGTATCTCGATCTCTCCGACCGGCTGCTGGCCACCCCGACCGCCGCGCTCGGGCGCGAGTTCCTCGACATGGTCGAAGGACACGAGGCCTGGCCGATCACGCGTGACCAGACGCTGTCACGGTTCGTTCGCGAGAACGAGCTGTCCTGGCTGACTCGCATTCCACCGCCCGAGTTCCGCTAGCCGCTACCGCCGCAACCGCGGATCCTCGGTCGGATCGTTGTACGCAGGCGGGCACCCGGCCTCCGGCGCCTCGGGGCGCAACTCCAGGTGCCACGGCTCGTTCAGGTAGGTCTGGCACAACCCATGCTCAGCGCCGTGATCGGCGAACCACAGCATGGCGTCGTAGGGTCCCACGTCCACCGCGTCGCCCGATACGTGCGCCGAGGTCTCCGCAGTCGCTACCCACCGGGCGGCTTCCTCCTCAGACCCGTACGTCTGAACCGCCTCACGCAGCAGCTGCTCCTGATACTCCGCCGAACGCCATCCGCTGGTCACGGTCACCGTGATGCCGTCTCGCGCAGCCTCGTCACCCG
>NZ_JBMDXJ010000033.1:0-9529 GCF_048594945.1 Pseudactinotalea sp.
GGGGGTGGGCGGGGGCGCTTGTGGTACGGCGCGCCCCGGCCGTGTGAGGTCGTCAGTCGCTCGGCCAGGAGTTCTCGACGGCGGTGAGCGCCTCGTCGGTGGACTGCGTGCCGTCGACCCAGTTGGTCATCGCTGTCCAGAACGAGCCTGCACCGACCGAGGACGGCATCAGGTCGGAACCGTCGAAGCGCGCCACGGCGTCCGGGTCCTGCATGAGCTCCAGCGTCTGGCGCAACATGTCGGAGGAGGCGTTCGCCGGGTCGACACCCTGGTTCGGGCTGGTGACGCCACCCAGGCTCACACGGGTGTCCGCCCAGAGACCGGACGACATGAAGTTCTGCACGGCGATCGTGGCCTCGTCCTCGTCGAACGCGGCGAGGTAGTCGCCGGCGACCAGCAGCGGCTGGTCGTCAGCCGTCTGCGCCGGCAGGTAGAAGGCGTAGATGTCGCCGTCCGGAGCCACGTCGGTGCCCTCCGGGAGCTGCGCCTCGAAGAACGAGGCCGCGCGGAACAGGTAGCAGTTGTCCTCGAGGACCTGCAGGCCGGCGTCGGCCCACGCCGTGGTCGCGATCGACCGCGGGTCGCCGATGCCGCCGTTGACGCGGTCGGGGTCCTGCAGGATCTCGCCGGCCGCGTCGAGCGCCTCGACGATCTGCGGGTCGTTGAAGGGGATCTCGTGGTCGACCCACTGGTCGTAGACGTCGGGGCCTGCGGTGCGCAGCACCATGTCCTCGACGAAGTCGGTGGCCGGCCACCCGGTGGCGCCACCGGACTCGATCCCGAAGCACCAGGGCTTGACCGTGTCGGAACCGTGGTCGGCCGCGATCTGGTCGGTGAGCGTCATCAGCTCGTCCCAGGTCGTGGGGATCTCGTAACCGCCCTCGTTGAACGCTGCCGGCGAGTACCACACGAACGACTTCACCGAGCCGAGGATCGGCACACCGTAGAGGGTGCCGTCGATCGTGCCGTACTGCAGCCAGTCCTCGGTGAGCCCCTCCTCAGCGGTGGCCACGACGTCGTCGGACGCCGCCTGCACGTGGCCGTCGGCCACGAGTCGAGCGAGCAGGCCCGGCTGCGGCACGATCGCCAGGTTGGGGGCGTTGCCGCCCTCGACCTGCACGTAGATCTGAGACTCGAACTCGTTGGTGCCGTTGTGCTGGATCGTGATCCCCGTGCACGCCTCGAAGTCGGCCCACGACTCCTCGAGGCCGTCGGACTCGGCGGGGTCGGAGATCGTGCTCGAGATCGTCACGGTCGCGCCCTCGAACTGGCCGTACTGCTCGTAGTCGGCGCAGTCGGCATCGCCGCCGCCACCACCTCCGCCGCCCCCGCCGCCGAGGTCGCCGCTGCCGCCACAGGCGGTCAGGGTGAGCGCCACCGCAGCGCTCCCGGCCAGGACCGCGCCGGCCCGCCGGCGCATGCTCGTCATCCTCACTGATGTCTCCCTCGTCGCTGCACACCCATCCGCGCTCGCGGTGAGCGCCCCCACCGTAAGCGCTTACGGTGGGGTATGCGCAAGAGGGTCGGGGCAATCCGTCGATAACGATTAGGTCAAGTCCTCGGACCCGGTCGTGTCGGCGGGCTCCGGGACGGGACACGTCGAACCCCGGTCGAGCAACGTCGTCGGGAACACCGCCTCACGGTCCACGCTCGCCCCGCCGATCATCTCCAGCAACAGCCGCGCCGCCACCTCCCCCAGACTCACGGCGTCCTGCGCCAGTGTCGTCAGGCCCACGAGATCGCCCAGAGGGTGGCCGTCGATCCCGATCACGGAGAGATCGTCAGGGGCCCGCAACCCGCGCTCGCGTAGTACGTCGATCACCCCGAACGCCATCTCGTCGGAGTCGGCGACGACCGCGGTCAGGTCCGGGACACGGTCGAGCAGCTCGGCCGCGCCCGAACGGCCGCCGGTGCGCTCGAACCGGCCGTACGCCATCAGTGCCGGGTCCGGCGGGAGACCCGCGGCCCGCATCGCCGCGGCATAGCCGGCAGCACGCTCAACCTCGGACGCCCACGGGGTCGGCTCGGTCGGATAGCCACCGATGTGGCCGATGCGGGTGTGCCCGAGCTCGAGCAGATGCTCGGTGGCGCGGCGCGCGGTGGCGACGTCGTCCACATGCACCAACACCTGGTCCGGCGGCCCGGAGCCGACGTACACGAGCGGGACCGCAAGCGACTCCAACATCGCCACCTCGACAGGTGACATCGTCATCCCTGCCACCAGGACGCCGTCGACCCGGCGGCGCAACACATCGAGCTTGACCGGCGGTCGTGTGGCGTCGTCGTGGATCTCGAACGAGGACAGCAGCGCGTCGAAGCCGGCGCCGCGCAGCGACCGGCACGCACCCTCGATCACGTTCGAGTGGAACCAGCGTGCCACCCACGGAGTCAGCAGCCCGATCGTGCGCGTGCGTCCCGACGCCAGCGACACCGCGGAGGGCGTCGGTGCGTAGCCGAGACTCTGAGCGACCTGCTGCACGTGCACGCGCGTGGAGGCACGCACGTCCGGCAGTCCGCGCAGCGCACGGGAGACCGTCGCTGTCGAGACTCCGGCCGCGCGGGCAACATCGTCGATCCCGACGGGCATGCACGAGATTGTGCCTCACGCCCCGCGCAGATCTCCCCACCTCGTCGACCCCGAGGTGCCATGAGGCGCCTCTACAGTGTGCCCATGCCTTTTGGTCCCGAGCTGATCATCGCGTTCCTCACCCTGTTCGTTCTCGAGCTGATCCTTGGTGTCGACAACGTCGTGTTCATCTCGATCCTCACCAACCGGCTGCCCAAGCATCAGCAGCAGCGGGCCCGCATCATCGGCCTCGCGCTCGCGATGGGGCTGCGGATCGTGCTGCTGTTCTTCGCGTCATGGATCGTGGGGCTGACCGACCCGATCGTCTCCATCGGCAGCGTCGAGGCGCTGGAGTTCTCCGGACGCGACCTGATCTTGCTCGCCGGTGGCCTGTTCCTCAACTACAACGCCACCACCGAGATCCATCACAAGCTCGAGGGCGAGGACGAGAACCAGGACGAGACCAAGGGCTCGACGACGTTCGGCAAGGTGATCATCCAGATCATCCTCATCGACGCGGTGTTCTCGCTCGACTCGGTCATCACCGCCGTCGGCATGACCGACAACCTGATCATCATGATCGCCGCCGTGGTCCTGTCGATCGGCCTGATGATGGTGGTCGCCGGCCAGATCGCCGACTTCGTGAACCGTCACCCCACCGTCAAGATGCTCGCGCTGAGCTTCCTCATCCTCATCGGCGCCACGCTCGTGGGCGAAGGCTTCGGCTACCACGTGGACAAGGCGCTGATCTACGGCCCGATCGGGTTCGCGATCGGCGTCGAGGTGCTCAACCTCGTCTACCGCAACCGGCAGGCGAAGCGGAAGGGTGCCGAGCGCACACCCGTGCACCTGCAGGGCAGCAAGCGCGTGGGCGTCAGGGAATCGGCAGAGCGTCCAGCACGCTGACGAGCCCGTCGAGCTCGACGGGTCCTGTCACGGCGGTCGCCGCCGCCTTCGTCACGTCATCGGCGCCGCCCATCGCGACGGCGACGCCGGCCCACCGGAACATCTCGATGTCGTTCTGCCCGTCGCCGGCAACGAGCGTGCGCCCCTGCGGCACGTCGTACCGCTGCCTCACAGCCTCGAGCGCCGAGGCTTTCGAGACGCCGTCTGGCGTCATGTCGAGCCAGGCCGACCAGCCGACGGCGTAGCTCACCCCGTGCAGTCCGCTCTTGGCTACGAGGTCGTGGAACTCCTGCGACGTCCATTCCGGCGCCCGGAGCGTGACACGGGTCGCGGGCGCCGCCACCAGCTCCTCGAACGGCACCACCTCCTGGGTGCCGGTCAGCTCACCGTCGGGGAAGGGCTTGGTCACCTTGAAGCCACGGCCGAGGTCCTCGACGGCGACGATTACCTCGGGCGCGTGCTCGCGCAGCAGCCGCAAGGCCGGGCCGGGATCGAAGGTGATGACGTCCACCATCTCGTCGCCGCGCTCGTCGAACCGGATGGTTACCGCGCCGTTGGAGCACACGGCGAACCCCTCGGTGAGTCCGAGCCGTTCGATCACGGGGCGCACCGCCACGAGCGAGCGCCCGGTCGCCAGCACCAGGCGGGCGCCGGAGTCGACCACGCGGGCGATCGCGCGCTGCACGCGACCGGAGAGCGAGTCGTCCATCCCGAGGATGGTTCCGTCGATGTCGAGGCCGATCAGCAGGTCCGGCCCGAGCCTCAGGTCGGCGACGAGGTCGCGGGTGAACGCCGGGGTGGTGGTCATCTCGGTCACGCCGGCACCTCCAGTGCCTCACGCCCGCCGAGGTAGGGCCGCAGCGGTTCGGGGACGTGCACGCTGCCGTCGGCCTGCTGGTGGTTCTCCAGGAAGGCGACCAGCCACCGCGTGGTGATCCCCGTGCCGTTGAGCGTGGCGGCTGGGCGATTGCCGCCCTCGGCGGTCCGCTCCCGGATCCCCAAGCGGCGGGCCTGGAAAGTGGTGCAGTTCGAGGTCGACGTCAGCTCGAGCCACCGCTGCTGGCTCGGTAGCCACGCCTCGCAGTCGAACTTGCGTGCGGCCGAGCTGCCGAGGTCGCCGGCGGCCACGTCGATGCCGCGGTAGGGCAGCTCGAGCGCGGCCAGCGACTCCTCCTCGAAGGCGAGCAGCCGTTCGTGCTCGGCCTCCGCCTGCTCGATCGGGGCGTAGGTGAACATCTCGATCTTGTGGAACTGATGGGTGCGGATGATGCCGCGTACGTCCTTGCCGTGCGACCCGGCCTCGCGCCGGTAGCAGGCCGAGAAGCCCGCGTATCGGATCGGACCGCCGGTGAGGTCGAGGATCTCGTCGCTGTGGTACCCCGCGAGCGCCACCTCGGAGGTGCCCACGAGGTACAGGTCATCAGCCTCGAGGTGGTAGATCTCGGCGGCGTGCGCGCCCAGGAACCCGGTGCCTGCCATGATCTCCGGGCGCACCAGGGTGGGTGTGGTCATCGGGGTGAAGCCGGCGTCCACCAGCCGGTTGAGCGTCCACTGCAGCAGCGCCTGCTCCAGCAGCATGCCGATGCCGGTCAGGAAGTAGAACCGCGAACCGCCTACCTTGGCGCCGCGCTCGGTGTCGATCGCACGCAGCGCCTCGCCGATCGCCAGGTGGTCGGCTACCTCGATACCCTCCGCAGCGAAGTCGCGCGGTGCGCCGACCTGCCGCAGCTCCACGAAGTCCTCTTCGCCGCCCGCCGGCACGCCGTCGACCACGATGTTCGGCATCTGCCACAGCAGCCGGTCGAGCTCGGCGGCGGCATCGTCGGACTGTGCCTCGGCCTCCTTCACCTGCGCCGCGAGCTCCTTGGCGCGGCCCAGCACGGCCTCGCGCTCCTCGGGCGCAGCCTTGCCGATCGACCGAGACAGCTCCTTCTGCTCGGCGCGCTGCTGCTCGAACGAGCCCAGCAGCGACCGGCGGCGTTCGTCAGCGGCCAGCAACTGGTCCACGAGGGCCGGGTCGGCGCCCCTCGCGACCTGGCTGGCGCGTGCGGTGTCGGGGTCGTCGCGCAGTGCCTTGAGGTCGATCACTCCCTGAGGGTATCGACCCCACCCACGGCCCGATCACCTCCCGCTGCGCTCAGTCGAGGTAATCCGGTGCCATGGGGTGGTCGTGGATTACCTCGAATCGAGGTGGAGGTGGAGCTGGACGGGGACGAGCGTGGGGATACGGTTCACCGCATGTCGTGGGAGCAGGTCGTGAGCGTGGCGGCGCTGATCGTCGCGGTCGTGGCGGCCGTGGTCGGCCTGCTGGTGCTCAAACGCCTGCGCAACGGAGCGCAGCGGGTCCCGGCCCTGACATCGGCGACCGCGAGCGACCAGGGGGACCGGCCGCCGTCGGGCCCTGCCGCGATCATCCTCAATCCGACCAAGGTGACGCGGCCGGAGACGATGCACGAGCTGCTGAGCGAGCTGTCGGCGGCGGCCGGGCTGCCCGAGCCGCTCTGGTTCGAGACCACGGTCGAGGACCCGGGCCGAGGCCAGGCCGAGCAGGCGATCGCGGCCGGTGCGTCGGTGGTGATCGCCGCGGGAGGCGACGGCACGGTGCGCGCGGTGGCCGAGGCGCTCGCGGACACCGGCACCCCGATGGGGCTGCTCCCGCTCGGAACCGGAAACCTGCTCGCCCGCAACCTCGACCTGCCGCTGGAGGCCGGCACCCGCGCGCTGCTCACCACCGCGTTGACCGGCACCGACCACCCGATCGACCTCGGCTGGATCCGCGCCGAGCGTGCCGACGGCGCCATCGACGAGCACGAGCACGCCTTCCTCGTCGCCGGCGGTGTGGGATTCGACGCCGCCATGGTGGCCGGCGCGGATGAGCAGCTCAAGGCCAGGATGGGGTGGCTGGCCTACTTCGTGGCGGGCGTGCGGCACCTGCACGGACGCCGCATCCGGCTCACGATGCAGGTGGACGACCAGCCCGCCGTCGACCTGAAGCTGCGCAGCCTGGTCTTCGCGAACTGCGGCCGGCTGCCAGGCAACCTCGTGCTGCTCCCGGATGCCGAGATCGACGACGGCTGGCTCGATGTCGCCGCCCTCGACGCCCGCGGCGGGCTGTTCGGGTGGGCCTCACTCTTCGGCAAGGTCGTGCTGCAGGGCGTGGGGGTGCGCCACGACCTGCCCGGTCAGCCCGGCTCGATCGAGTTCTGGCGGGGCCACGCAGTGTCGGTGCGCACCGAGGAGCCGCAGCCGATCCAGGTCGACGGCGACCTCATCGGTGAGGCTGTCGGCCTCCACGTGCGGGTCTCGCCAGAGACCCTGGTGGTGCGCACACGCTGACCGGGATCACGCCGGGTGGACGCCCCGGCGGAGGTCGGCGACCCAGTCGCGGCCCTGCTGGAAGTCGTCGTCGGTGAACCCGCGGCGCACCGGCGAGCCGGGACCGTCCACGCGCGGGTAGGAGCCGAGGAACCGCACCATCGGGCACACGCGGTGCAGCCCCACGAGGGCAGCGGCGACCCGCTCGTCATCGATGTGGCCCTCGACGTCGATCGAGAACCCGTACCGGCCGAGCGAGTCGCCGATCGGCCGGGACTCGATCCGGGAGAGGTTGACGCCACGCACCGCGAACTGCTCGAGCATCGTCAGCAGCGCGCCGGCCTCGTTGTCGGGTAGGTGGATCATCAGCGTGGTCTTGTCCTGCCCGGTGCGATCCGGCACAGGGCCTGGACGGCCGACGACGACGAACCGCGTCACCGCGTTCTTGTTGTCCTCGATGCCGGCGGCCAGCACGGTCAGGCCGTACTGCTCGGCGGTGTGCGGCGCCACGGCGGCAGCCTCGAAACCGTGCTCGCCCGGCTCGGCCAGCAGCGCAGCAGCCGCTGCGGTGGAGGTCGCGGGCACGTGGACCGCACCGGGCAGGTGTGCGGCGACCCACTTGCGGGTCTGCGCCCACGCGTGCGGGTGGGTCGAGACACCGCGCACGTCAGCCAGCCGCGTTCCCGGCGCGACCGCCAGCACGAACTCGATGCGCACCAACGACTCGCCCACGATGACCAGCGGCTCTCCGGAGGCCAGCGCGTCGAGGGTCGCCGATACGCCGCCCTCAACCGAGTTCTCGATCGGCACCACGGCGCGGTCGACCTCGCCGCTGCGCACGGCCGCCAGCGCGGTCGGCACGTCGGTCTGCGGCACCGCCACGTCCTCGGGAGCCACGACCGACCGCAATGCGGCCTCGGTGAACGTCCCGGTCGGTCCGAGGAAGGCGTAGCGCAGCGACATGGTGCCCATCCTGCCGCTAACTGAGACTCGTCTGCGCCGAGCGTGGCGTTCCTCGACCTCTGGGGCATCTGACGTCGAGTGAGTCCACGTTCATCGGGCTGGTTGCGGGGCGGTGCCAGGCGGCGCAGGCCGAGGCTCGACGGCGCCACTACCGGTGCTCCACACGCTCACCACACCGACCGCCTACCCTCGGAGTCGATGACCAGGACCCGGTGGACGCCCACGACCCGAGCAGCGGTGCTCGCTGCGTTGCTCGCGACCGTGGTCGCGCTGCTGATCCTCGCGGCGCCCGGCAGCGCGCGCGCCGATGAGCCCGAGCGTCCGGTCCTGCTCGTGGGCATCCCGGGGCTGCGGTGGTCGGACAGCGACCAGTTGGCGGGCGTCCTCAACCCGCTGCTGCACGAGCGTGGCGATTTGGCGGTCGGCTCGCTGGTGGTCCGCTCCACCGGTGCGACCGCGTGCCCGGTCGACGGGTGGTTGGGGATCTCTGCCGGCAACCGCGCCAGCGATGCGCGCGGCGACAGCGGTTGCGCCCCGCTCGAGAGCCCGACGGCGCCCGGGTGGCAGACGGCATGGTCACGATATGTGGAGCGTGCCGACGCTGCCTCGTTCACCGCTGAACCGGGTCTGCTGGGCGACGCCCTGGCCGAGGCCGGCGTCACCGCGAGCGCGATCGGCGCGGGCGCGGGTCTCGCGATCGCCACCCGCACCGGCGACATCGAGGCCTACCAGCCGTACCTGCCGGAGAGCGCGGAGGGGCAGGTACGCGAAGCGCTGGTCGATGACGACCTGGTGGTCGTCGACATGGGCGCCGCGCGGCTCGATGAAGCCTCCGAGGAACCCCGTCAAGCCATGCTGAGCGGGATCGCCGAGGAACTCGAGGCGATCCTGGCAGGTGCCGCCGACAGCGGCCGCGACCCGGTGGTGCTGATCTCCGGCATCTCCGACAGCGTCGGCGCCGAGGCGGCCACCCTCGGCTTCTTCGTGGCCACCGGCGTGCACGACGTCGCGCAGATCTCCAGCTCGAGTACCCGCCAGCCCGGCTACCTGCTCGCCACCGACCAGCACGCCACGCTGCTCGACCTGCTCGGCCTCGACGATGGCGGCACCAGCTCCATCGGCGGCCCGATGACCCTCACGTCCGCTGACGCCGGTGCTCTCATCGACGCCGCCCAGGACCGCGAACGGCACGCCGAGGCGCAACGGCCTCTCATCCCGGGATTCTTCCTCAGCCTCGTGCTGATCAACCTGACGCTGTACGCGGCGGTGACCCTCGCGCTGCGCCGGCGCGGGTTCGCGCGGAAGGTCGCCGACCGACGCGAACCGGTGCTGCGCACCATGCGCGTGGTCTCGCTCGCCGTCGCGGCCATCCCGGTGTCGTCCTACCTCGCCAACCTGCTGCCCTGGTGGCGGTTCGAGCCGGCCCTGCTGGCCCTGGTCGCGGGCATCGCTGTGATCGGTTCCGCGATCGTCGCCTTGGCCCTGCTCCCCACCTGGCGACGATCTCTGCTCGGCCCGGCCGCCGTCGTCGCCGGGGTGACCGCGATCGTGCTCGCGATCGACGTCATCACCGGCGCCCGCCTGCAGGTCTCGGCGATCATGGGCATCCCCACGCTGGTCGCAGGCCGCTTCTACGGCATGAACAACACCACGTTCGCTCTGTTCAGCACGGCGCTGCTGATCGTGGCCACGGCGGTCGCGAACAGCCTGGTCAAGCGCGACCGACGCGTGCTCGCAGCGGCCGTGGTCGCAGGGATCGGCATCGTGGGGATCGTCATC
>NZ_JBMDXJ010000330.1:0-1858 GCF_048594945.1 Pseudactinotalea sp.
CGAGGTGGTGTTCACGGCTCTCCCCACGCTGGATGTGGCGCTGGAGTTCGTGGGCAAGCTGCGTGGGCGGGCGCGCGAGCTCGGGCGCCCCGAGGGGCTGCCGCTGATCATGAGCTCGTTCCACGCGACGATCGGAGCGACCGAGGCGGAGGCGCGGCGGCTGCTGGCGGAGCGCCGCGACGGCGTCGACCTGGTCGCCGGGCGGGCCGTCCTCGAGGACATGCTCGCCGGTGTGGACCTCTCGGACCTCGACCTCGATGCGCCGGTGCCGCTCGAGCGCGTGCCTGCCCTGGAGACGGTGGGTCGGCGGCGTGGTCGCGTGGAGGTGTTCGGTCGAATGGTCGCCCAGGGGCTCTCCTTGCGCGAGCTGATCATCGCCTCGCAGGACACGGGCCACTGGGCCCCGGTCGGCACGCCCGAGCAGCTCGCGGATGCGGTGGAGGAGCGGATGGACGCGGGCGTGCTCGACGTGCTCTCGATCGGCGGCATCGGCGATCCGACCCGCCACGAGCTGGTGGTCGACGGCCTCCTCGAGGAGCTGCGCCGCCGCGACCGGGTGCGCCGGGACTATGTGGGTGCGAACCTGCGGGAGAACCTGGAGCTACCGGCGCTACCGGCGCTGCCGGACCGCCGCCACCGGGCTGGTGCCGTGGACCTGGTGGGTGCGCGATGACCACACCGCTGTCGATCCTCGACCTCGCGACCGTGGGCGAGGGCACCAGTGGAGCGGAGGCCATCCGCGCCTCCGTGGACCTCGCCCTGCACGCCGAGCACCTCGGTTACCGGCGTATCTGGTACGCCGAGCATCACCTCGCCGATGGCGTCGCGGCTGCGACGCCCGCGGTGCTGGCTGCCGCTGCCGCCGCGAGGACCTCGACGATCCGCGTCGGCTCGGGCGCCGTCGCGCTGAGCGCGACGAGCCCGGTGCAGGCGGCGGAGCAATTCGGCACGATCGCCGCGCTGCACCCGGGCCGGATCGATCTCGGGCTCGGCCGGGCGGCGATCCGCCAGCCCGACGAGAAGAAGGGCGCATCCTGGTGGAGCCGCGGCGGCGCCACGCGGGCCCGCGACGTCGACGGCGTGCGGATTCCGGCGGCCCCGACCGACTCCCGCCGAGGTGACGCACTCACCGAACGGATCGAACGCCGTCGAGCCCTGCTCGCGATCTCGCGGGAGCCGGAGCCGTTCACCGAGGAGGTGAGCCGGATCCTCGCACTGCGTGACGGGACCGCTACCGACGCCTCGGGCGACCGGGTCACCAGCCCGCCGGCCGAAGGAACCGACTTCGAGGTGTGGCTGCTTGCCTCCAGCGGTGGCGAGAGCGCCACGGTGGCCGGTGCGCTCGGGCTGCCGCTGGCGGCGAACTTCCACGTGAGCCCGTTCAGCATCCTGGAGACGGTCGCCGCCTACCGGGAGGCGTTCCGGCCCGGCGTGCTGGACGAGCCGTACGTGCTGGTCTCGGTCGACGCCCTGGCTGCCGAGACGGCGGCAGAGGCCGAGCGGATCGGGAGCGGGTTCGCGGACTGGGTGCTCTCGATCCGCCGCACTGCCGGGGGCGCGATCGCCTTCCCACGCGCTGGTGAAGGCACCGCCTGGAACGACCTCGGCGAGGACGACCAAGGTTTGATCCGGGACCGGATCGAGGCGAGGTTCGTGGGCGAGACGAGCGACGTCGTCGAGCGCCTCAGGGCTCTCGCTCGCGTGACCGGCGCCGACGAGTTGCTCATCACCACCGCGACACACGACCCGGCTGACAAGTTTCGTTCCTTCGAGCTCATCGCGCGCGCCTGGTACGCCTGAGGCCCGCCGCCGAGATCGCTGTTCTGAGTCGAGATCGCTGCAACGGAAGCGCGATCTC
>NZ_JBMDXJ010000331.1:0-2092 GCF_048594945.1 Pseudactinotalea sp.
CAGCACCACCGCCAGGCGCGCCGGCCCGCGTGCGAGGTCACGCTCGCTCCGGCAGGCACCACCCGCGAGCCGGCGTCGCCAGGCGACGTCGACACCGTCGAGCACCTCGGCGCCCCGCAACAGCACCGCCGAGGCCACTCCGACCGGCCCTACGACCACGTTCGTGCAGTGGTGCAGCCCCATGTGCCGGTAGACGTACAGATGGCCTGGCGGCCCGAACATCACGCGGTTCCGCTGCCGCTCACCGCGGTGCGCGTGCGAGGCCGGGTCGTCAGCCCCCTCGTACGCCTCGACCTCGACGATCCGCACTGTCACCAGATCGCCGCCGATGCGCGAGGTGAGTCGAGACCCGAGTAGATCGGGTGCCACCTGCAGAGCCCGGCGGCCCAGGTCGATCACGAGCGCTCCGGCCCCACGAGCCCGCCGAGTCCGTCGATCCGGAGATCGGCGCGTGCACGAGTGCCGATCTCTCCGAACAGCTCGGCCTCCTCGACCATCCACCGGCGCCAGTGTGCTTCGACCTGGTGGCCGTCTCTGGCGATCCCGCGACGCAGCCGTTCCTCCTGGTCCGGCTCCTCGACCCACACCAGCGTGGTGACGAGGTCGAGGTGATCCAGCCTGGCGCTCCCGACTCCTTCGACGATGAGGACGCTGACCGGCGGCACCTGCACGGTCTCGTCGTAGCGCTCGGTCACCCAGTTGTAGCGGCGGTAGCTCGCGGGTTCCCCCTGAGCCAGCGCGCGCAGCACGTCGTTCACTGCCGCGCCACCTTGGCGCATGCCGCTCCAGCCCTCGTACAGGTCGTCCATCGAGATGACGGCACAGCTCACGCCGCGCTCGCCTGCCTCACGGCGGATCAGGCCCGCGATCGTGGTCTTGCCCGAGCCGGCGGGCCCATCGACCACGATCACGATCACGTCGTCGCAGGTGGGGCCGCGTCGCAACGCGTGCTCCAGCACCGCGCGGGCCGCACTCTCACCCACCGTGCACCGCCCGCACCACGAGCAGCCGGGTGTTGTCGCCGACCGGCTCCCCCGACCAGCCGCCGTCGATCCGGACGTCCTCGAAGCCCGCCGCAGTCAGCGCCGTGGAGACGGTGCCGACCCCGCGGAACCACAACTCGCTGGTGAACACGCGGTCGGTCCCGTCGGCGAGCACGTTGTGCGCGTCGAAGACCACGACGCCCTCACCAGCAGCGTCGAGGTCGGTTCGGATGACCTCGATCCACTCCCGTAGTGGGCCCAGGTGGGTCTCGCGGGTGCCCTCGGTCGCCTCGCGCGTCCAGGTGCGCCACTCCGCCGCCGCCGGATGACGGGTCTCGAACGCCAGAACGCCGCCCGGTCGCAGTGCCGCCGCCACGCGCCGGAACGCCGCCTGCAGCGCGTCGGGGTCCAGGTGCATGATCGCGTTGCCCGTGCAGAGCACGAGGTCGAGATCCGCCGTGGGCGCGATCGCATCCGCGTCACCGAGGACCCACGTGACGGCCTCGGCGCCCGGGCCCCGTCGAGCATGGTCGAGCATGGTGGTGCTGGGGTCGACGCCGGTCACCTCACGCCCTGGCGCCACCAGGCTGCGGGTCAGCAGCCCGGTACCGCAGCCGAGATCGAGGATCCGACGCGCGTCGATCTCGTCGGCCAGCGCGCGGTAGAACTCGTGATCGACGCCACCGGGGTTGTCGATGTCGTAGAGCTCGACCAGATCGGCGTCACCGTACGGGTCGTGCGTCATCGCATCGTGACGATGCCGGTGCGCCAGCAAGCGGCCTCCACCCGCGCGGCCTCGAGCTGCTCGGCCACGCGCACCGGAGCAGTCCCGCCGACACCGTCACGCGAGGCGAGCGAGCCGGCCACCGTGAGCACCTCGCGGACCTCGGGCGTGAGCGCGGGATGGATCGACTCAAGCTCGGCATCGCTGAGCTCGTGCAGCTCGATCGGCGGCTTCTGCTGCTCGCATGCGCGTACGCACTCCCCCGCCACCTCGTGTGCCACCCGGAACGGCACTCCCTGCCGGACCAGCCACTCGGCGATGTCGGTCGCGAGCGAGAACCCCTGCGGTGCAAGGGACGCGAGGCGCTCGGTGTCGAACTGCAGCG
>NZ_JBMDXJ010000332.1:0-25860 GCF_048594945.1 Pseudactinotalea sp.
CGCCCCTCCCCCCACAGTTGGCCCCCGGCCGGGCCGGGCGCCCCCCCCCCCCCCCCCCCCCCCCCACGGCAGGGCCGAGCGGCTGCTGACCGTGTGGCATGATGGCGGCGTGGCACACCACCGGCACACGCAGCTCATTATCTGCTAGCGCGCACGGGACACCCCGAGCGCGCAGACCTCCCCACCCGGGAGGTCTTTTTGTTGCCGGGGCCACCCTTCCCGGCCGCAGGCGGATCATGACCGCGGGTCACACCCAGACCCGCGCAGCAGGAAAGATCCATGAGAACGGGCGAGGTACGCCTCCTCCGGGCAAGAAGGACACGATGAGCACCACCCCGGTTCCTGCGGACTCCGTCGATCTCGACGTCCATGTCTACGACACCACGCTGCGCGACGGCGCGCAGCAGGAGGGGATGAACCTCTCGGTCGGGGACAAGATCGCGATCGCGGCGCTCCTCGACGAGCTCGGCGTGGGATTCATCGAGGGCGGCTGGCCTGGCGCGGTCCCCAAGGACACCGAGTTCTTCCAGCGGATGGAGAAGGAGGTCGAGCTCCAGAACGCCCAGCTGGCGGCCTTCGGCGCCACCCGCAAGGTGGGGGTACGTCCGCACGACGACCCGCAGGTGCGGGCTCTGCTCGACTCCGGCGCACCGGTGATCACGCTGGTTGCCAAGAGCGACATCCGGCACGTGGAACGGGCGCTGCGCACCACCGGCGAGGAGAACCTCGCGATGATCGCCGATACGGTCTCCTACCTCCGCGATGCGGACCGGCGGGTGTTCGTGGACGTCGAGCACTTCTTCGACGGCTTCCGCTTCGATCCTGACTACGCGCTGCGGGCGGTGACGACGGCGTTCGCCGCCGGCGCCGAGGTCGTCGCCCTGTGCGACACCAACGGCGGCATGCTGCCCACCTGGGTGCACGAGATCGTCAGCAAGGTGCGCGCCGAGACCGACGGGCGGCTCGGCATGCACGCCCACAACGACTCCGGCTGCGCGATCGCGAACTCGATCGCCGCCGTCGAGGCGGGCGCGAGGCACGTGCAGGGCTGCGTCAACGGGTACGGCGAGCGGACCGGTAACGCCGACCTGCTGTCGGTGGTCGCGAACCTCGAGCTCAAGACCGGGCGCTCCCTTCTGCCCACGGGCGGGCTGAGCGAGATCACCCGGATCGCGCACGCGATCAGCGAGCTCACCAACATCGCTCCCTTCGCGCGGCAGCCTTACATCGGCGCGAGCGCCTTCGCCCACAAAGCCGGCCTGCACGCCTCCGCGATCCGGATCGACCCGGACCTGTACCAGCACGTCGACCCACGCGCGGTAGGCAACGACATGCGGATGCTGGTCTCCGACATGGCAGGGCGGGCCTCGATCGAGCTCAAGGGCCGCGAGCTTGGCTTCGACCTGTCGGGCCAGGCCGACCTGCTCGGCCGTGTGACCAACCGCGTCAAGGACGCGGAGGCCAACGGCTACACCTACGACGCCGCCGACGCCAGCTTCGAGCTGATGCTCCGCGAGGAGATCGACGGCAAGCGCCCCTCGTACTTCACCCTCGAGTCCTGGCGAGCGATCGTGGAGCACGGCGCGCACGCCGACGACGTGGACGCCGAGGCCACCGTCAAGCTCCGGACCGGTGACCGGCGCGTGGTCAGCACGGGGGAGGGGAACGGCCCGGTCAACGCCCTCGACCACGCGCTGCGGCAGGCGCTCGCGGGCGCCTACCCCGAGGTCGAGGACTTCGACCTCATCGACTACAAGGTGCGGCTCCTCGACAGCTCGCACGGCACCGACGCGATCACGCGCGTGCTGATCGAGATGACCGACGGCGAGCACACGTGGAACACGGTCGGCGTGGGCCCCAACATCCTCGAGGCCTCGTGGGAGGCGCTGGTCGACTCGATCACGTTCGGGCTGTTGCAGCGCGGCGTCGCGGCTGCATGAGCACGGTGGTCGGTCACCGGGAGCCGCCCGAGATCCACGTGATGACCTTCAACGTGCGGTGCGACGCGGGATCGCCTACCGGGCACCCGGATCACTGGCCGGACCGTGCGCCCCTGCTGACCCGGATGCTGGCGGTCGAGCAGCCGGACCTGCTGGGGGTGCAGGAGCCGTTCGGGCACCAGCTCGGGGCGATCCGGGCCGGGCTGGGCGACCGGTACCGGATGGTCGGCGCCAGCCGGGAGGTCGACCCCGACGGCGAGCACTCGTCGATCTTCTACGACGCCGACCGGTTCGAGGCGCTCGAGTCCGGCCAGTACTGGCTGTCGGAGACCCCGCAGGAGGTGGGGTCGACCGGGTGGGGCGCGACGCTGCCGCGGATCGTGGTGTGGGCGCGGCTGCGCGACCGCGCCACCGGCCGGGTGGTGCTGCACGCGAACTCTCACTTCGACCACGCCTCCGAGGCGGCGCGGGTCCGCAGCGCCGAGGTGGTCGCGGATCAGCTCTCGGGTGCCATCGAACGTGTGGACGCGGTGCTCTTCACCGCCGACGCCAACGCGGCCGCCGAGCGCTCCGAGCCGTACCGCGTGGCCACCGAGGACACCGGACTCCGGGACGCCTGGCTGGCCGCGGACCAGCGGCTGACGCCGGCGATCGGCACGTTCCCCGACTACCGCGCCCCCGTTGCCGACGGCGATCGGATCGACTGGATCCTGGTGGGCGGGAACGCGCGCGTGCACGCGGCGGCGATCGATGCCGGCGCCAACGGCGGTGCTCAACCGAGCGATCACGCCGCGGTGCACGCGGTGGTCACGATCGGCTGAGCGGGGGGCGGCCGGCCGCGCCGATACCGAGGCAGCCCGCCTACACCGCGCGGTGAAACGCTCGTTCTCGGCGGTGAGCCTCGGTCTCGGCGGGATAGACGGCGCGAGGTGGGGCACAGCGCGGCACCCTAGGCTAGGTGGGTGCGTGGTGAGTACAAGGTGCCGGGTGGCAAGCTGGTGGCGGCGGACGTCGAGATCGCGGGCGGCGTCATGCGCGAGGTCCGTGTCAGCGGGGACTTCTTCCTCGAACCGGACGAGGCGCTGGAACGCATCGATCGCGCGCTGACCGGCCTGGCCGAGGATGCGACAGTGGCGACGATGGCGCAGGCGGTGAGCACCGCCGTCGAGGACGCCGAGATGATCGGGTTCACGCCCGAGGCGGTGGCGATCGCGGTCCGCCGTGCCCAGGGGCGCGCGTCGAGCTGGTCGGACCACACGTTCGAGATCCTCAACCCCGGTCCGCTTGAGCCGCTGACCCATCTCGCGTTGGATCAGGTGCTGCTGGAGGAGGTCGGCGCTGGCCGCCGCCCGCCGACCATGCGGATCTGGGAGTGGGGCGCCGCTGCGGTGATCATGGGCAGCTTCCAGTCGCTGCGCAACGAGGTGGACCTCGAGGTGGCGCAGCAGCTGGGGGTGCAGGTCGTGCGGCGTATCACCGGCGGCGGCGCGATGTTCGTGGAGCCGGGCAACTCGATCAGCTACTCGCTGTACGTCCCGGGCTCGCTGGTGGACGGGCTCTCGTTCGAGCGCTCCTACGCCTTCCTCGACGACTGGGTGGTGGGCGCCCTGCGGTCGATGGGCGTGGACGCCTCGTACGTCCCGCTCAACGACATCGCCTCACCCGAGGGCAAGATCGGCGGCGCGGCACAGAAGCGACTGGCCAACGGCGCCGTGCTGCACCACACAGCGTTGTCCTACGACATCGACGCCGACAAGATGCTCCAGGTGCTGCGCATCGGCCGCGAGAAGCTCTCCGACAAGGGCACCACGTCCGCGGTCAAGCGCGTCGATCCGATGCGCCGCCAGACCGGGCTGCCGTACGCCGAGGTCATCGAGCGCCTCATCGCTCACTTCCGCGAGCGCTATGACACGGCCGACGGCGAGATCACCGTGGCCGAGTACGCGCGCGCCGAGCAACTGGTCGCCGAGAAGTTCAGCACCCCGGAGTGGCTGGCGCGCGTGCCGTAGGGCTACGCCTGACTCTGCTCCGCCACCTTGGCGCGGACCTCGTCCATGTCGAGCCCGCGCACGGCCTCGACGAGCTGTGTGAGCTGAGCCTTCGGGAGCGCCCCGGCCTGGTTGAAGACGAGGATGCCGTCGCGGAACGCCATCAGCGTGGGGATCGCGCTGATGCCGGCCTGGCCGGCGAGGGTCTGCTCAGCCTCGGTGTCGACCTTCGCGAACGTGATGTCGGCGTTGTCCTCGGAGACGGACTCGTAGACCGGCGCGAACTGCTTGCACGGCCCGCACCAGTCCGCCCAGAAGTCGACGAGCACGATGCCCTCACCCTCGATCGTGTCGGTGAAGGTGTCGGTGGTGATGTCGATGGTGGCCACGGGGCTCCTTGTTCGGGTTCAGTGTTCTGTGGGCGTAACCGCCGGACCGGGGCTGGGTATTCCTGCTCAGGCCGGCCGCGACCCGAACACGGCCGAGCCCACGCGCACGATCGTGGCGCCGGCGGCGATCGCGATCTCGAGGTCACCGCTCATGCCCATCGACAGCTCGCGTGCCTCGTGAGTCCCGACGGCGTTGCTCGCCAGGGTCTCCTCGCGCACCTGCGCGAGCACGTCGTAGGACGCGCGGACGCGCCCGGAGTCGGTCGAGTTCGCGCCGATCGTCATGAATCCGGTCAGGCGCAGGTGGTCGAGCTGGGCCACCGCGGCTGCGAGGTCGAGCGCGGCCGTGGGGTCCGCCCCGAACTTCGACTCCTCGCCCGATGTGTTGACCTGCACCATCACCTCGAGCGGCGTGTCCGGCCCGCCCTCCTCGGCGGCGCGGCGGGCCCGGGCGCGGTCGAGGCGCTCCGCGAGCGTGAGCGTGTCCACGCTCTGCACGCAGTCGACCCACCGCAGCACCGCGTTCACCTTGTTCGACTGCAGGTGCCCGATGAAGTGCGTGCGGTGCGGGAGGGCCACCAGATCCGGTTCGGTCGCCGTCAGCTCCTGTGCGCGGTTCTGGCCCAGCAGAGGGTAGCCGGCGGCGATCGCCTGCCGGATCCGTTCGGCCGGCACGGTCTTGACCGCCAGCAGCACCGCGATCTCGCCGGGGTCGCGCCCGGCGTCTCGCGCGGCGGCGTCGACCCGGTCGCGCACCCGGGCGAGAGCGGCGGTGACGGTCTCGGTCATGCTGGGCAGGTTAGGGCATGTCTCCCGACCCCGGACCTGCTGCATGACGCCCGCGGCGGCCCGGCGTTCGCAGACATGCCCCTACTGGTGGCTCTCGCGGACGCGGATGCCGAGCTCCGCAGCCAGTGCGGGCAGCGCACTCGTGGCGTCGGTCCACTCGAGGGTGGCGCCGCGCAGCGCCGTCACGCCCACCACACCGCCGAGCGTGCAGCCGCTGAAGCTGACCTCGGTGCACCGCAGGCCGGTGAACCGAGCCCCGGAGAGGTCGCAGTTCACGAAACGCACGCGGGTCAGGCGGGCATCGGTGAGGTCGAGCTCGCGCAACCGGGCATCGGTCAGCGTGACGTCGGTCCAGGAGCCGGCGTGCGCGGAGAGCGAGTCAGCGACCAGGTCGCTCGCACGGACCTGCCGCCACCGGGCCCGCAACCACTGGCTCCCGGTGAGGCGGGCGCCATCGAGCGTGCACCGCACGAGAGAGGAGTCTCGGGTGATCAAGCCAGCAAGGTCGGCGTGCTCGAGCGTGCACCCGATCAACGAGGTGCGCGTCCACGTGCCGCCGCTGCCGCGCAACCGGGTGAGCGTGCAGGACTCCAGCGCGACCTCGTCGAGCTCGGCCCCGATCCACACCTCGCCGTCGTAGGCGGTGTTCGCGGTGGTGGTGCCGGCCGCGGGGAGGTCGGTCACGACGTCGCGGTGGCGGTCACTGTGGCGTCGATCGCTCGCAACCGCCAGTCGAACACGAGCACCACCCAGGTTCCTGCGGGGAGGTCCTGCTCCAGCAGGGGGTCATAGTCGTCGTCGTCGCGGTCGTCGTTGATGTATTGGCGGTCGGTCTCGCCCACGAGCACGAGCACAGGGTCCGGGTCGCTGTTCCCGTCGCGAGGCTTGCCGCGGACGTCGATCGTGTACCCGCCGGACTCGGTCACGGTGAGTGCGCCCGCCCAGTAGGAGCCCTCCTCGGCCGAGACGTCGACGGCGGAGCCCGGGGTGATCGTGGTGCTCACCCCGGTCGCGATCACGTCGAACGTGGACTCGGCACCGTTGCGCTCGTCGATGCGCACCTCGTATGTGCCGGCCGGCAGTGTCGCGACCGCCAGCGGGTTGAGGGCGTTCTCCCCGAACTGCGCCAGGTTGTTGCCACGGTCGTCGTTGCCGGCCACCGGGTCGTCCTCGCCCTCGGGGACGATCGTGATCCGGAGGTCGTCGCTGCTCGCGTCGGCGCGGGCGTCGACGAGCAGCGTGGTCTCGGCGGCCAGCGTCAGACTGCCGACCCAGAGCCCGCCGGCGGGCACGGTGGCGTTCGCGGGCAGGTCCAGCTCCATCCCGCTGGCGATCGTCTCGCCGTCGGTCGGGGCACTCGGGTCGCCGCCGGCCGTGGGGTCGTCCGGGGGAGTGCTGGGGCCGAACGCCCACCACCCGACCCCCACGACGAGCATCACCACCAGGATGCTGGCGGCCACGATCGCCCACATGCTGGCCCGCGAGCGACGCCCGCCGCCGCTGAACTCTTGCGTCTCGCCGTCGCCGCCCTGCGCCGGCGCGGTCGGCCAGCCACCGCTGCCTGAGGTCCCTGGCACGGCCATGAGGTTCTCGTGCGGTCCTGTCGTGGAAGCGACGAGATAGGGGTAGTCGGCGGTCGCTGTGGTCGATCCGTGGAGCTCGGCGCTCGGCGTGACCAACGGCGTGTAGTACTCCGTCCAGGAGTCGCCGTCCCAGTAGCGCTGGCGGTTCTCACCATCGGGGTCCGGATACCAGCCCGCCGCCTTGTCACTCACCCGGTCCATCGTAGGTGGAGCGTGAGAGACCTCGGAGCGAGCGCGTGGGCACACCTGCCCGCGCGACACCACCCAGGCGGTGCGGCTGCCGAAGGCGCAGGCACGGGTGCGGGGATGCCCCTCGTGCACTCAGCCCGTCGGTGCGAGGGCATCGATGCGCAGGACCGGCTCACCGGCAGCGGCGCTGGCGGGGATGTCGATGACGGCGACCAGGCGCCAGTCCCGATCGCCGGCCGGGTCGTCCAGGACCTGGGTGACGACCCACGCGCCCGGCCGCTCCTCGATGCTCAGCATCGCGGGTGCGCGGGCGTCGGGGCCGATGCCCAGGTCGGCGTACTCGTCCCAGTAGCCGTCGGCAGCCTCACGCCAGGCTGTGGCGTCCCAGCCGTTCTCGCCGTCGAGGTCGCCGAGCTCGGGGTACGCCTCCCGGGACAGCAGCTCCACGCGGCGGAACATCGCGTTGCGCACCATCACCCGGAACGCGCGCGCATTGTCGGTGACGGGACGCACCGGGGGCGCCAGATCGCCGTCGTCGTCGCCCTCCGGCCGCGAGGCTCGGGCGGGCTGACCGCCCGAGGCGAGTGCCTCCCACTCGTCGAGCAGCGAGGAGTCGATGCCGCGCACGGTCGCGCCCAGCCACTCCACCACGTCCTCGAGCTCGGAGGTGCGCAGGTGCGGCGGTACCAGTCGCCGCAGCGCCCGGTAGGCATCGGTGAGGTACCGCAGCAGCACACCCTCACTACGGGCGATCCCGTAGGAGGAGATCAGCTCGCCGAACGTCATCGCGCGCTCAAGCATCTCGCGCACCACGGACTTCGGCTTCAGCTCATGGTCGCCCACCCACGGGTGCGCCTGCGCGTACTCGGCGAGCGCCGCGCTCAGCAGCTCCTCCAGAGGGCGAGGGTAGGTGACCTCGTCGAGGGCGTTCATGCGGTCGATGTACTCGACGCCGTCGGCCTTCATCGCGGCCACCGCCTCGCCGCGCGCTGCCTTCTCCTGCGCGACCAGCAGCGGACGCGGGTCCACCAGAGTGGCCTCGATGACCGAGACGACGTCGAGCACGAACTGGGGATCCTCCGGGTCCAGCAGCTCCAGCGCGGCCAGCGCGAAGGGCGAGAGCGGCGCGTCCAGCGCCACGTCCAGCGGCACCTCGGTCGCGAGCCGCACGCGCCGCCCCTGCGCGTCGGGCTCGGGCAGCCGCTCCACGATGCCCGCCGCCCGCAGCGATCGATAGATGCCGACGGCGTCTCGTACCAGGGTGTTTCGCGGCGTCGGGGGTTGGTGGTTGTCGGTGAGCAGGCTGGTCATCGCCTCGACCGGGTCGCCCCAGCGTTGCAGCACGTTGAGCACCATCGCGTGACTGACGCGCATCTGCGAGGTGAGCGGCTCGGGCGGGCTGTCGCGCAGCCGCTCGAAGGTCTTGTCGGTCCAGTTCACCTGACCCTCGGGTGCCTTCTTGCGCACGATCTTGCGACGCTTGCGCTCGTCGTCGCCCGCCTTGGCGAGTGCCTTCGCGTTCTCGATCACGTGCTCGGGCGCCTGCACGATCACCTCGCCGAGGGTGTCGTAGCCGGCCCGCCCCGCGCGCCCGGCGACCTGGTGGAACTCTCGGGCGGTCAGATGTCGCTGTCGCACGCCGTCGAACTTCACCAGCGACGTCATCACCACGGTGCGGATCGGCACGTTGATGCCCACGCCGAGGGTGTCGGTGCCGCAGATCACCGGCAGCAGGCCGGCCTGCGTCAATCGCTCCACGAGGCGCCGATAGCGGGGGAGCATGCCCGCGTGATGCACCCCGATGCCGTGCCGCAGCAGTCGCGACAGTGCGGTGCCGAAGCCGCGCGAGAAGGTCACGCGATGCTCGGTCAGGAACGCAGCCACCGCGTCGCGCTGGGCACGCGTGGCGACCTGGGTGGAGGTGAGTGACTGGGCCGTGGTGACCGCCGCGGCCTGGCTGGTGTGCACCACGTACACGGGGGCGCGGTGGGTGCTGACCAGCTCCTTGAGCAGCTCGGGCAGCGGTTCGAGCGAGTAGGAGTAGCTCAGGGGGACGGGGCGCACGGCGTCGTCGATGACCGCGCTGGGCCGGCCGGTGCGTCGGCTGAGGTCGTCGGCGAGAGCGGTGACGTCGCCGAGGGTGGCCGACAGCAGCACGAACTGCGCCTGCGGCAGCGCCAGCAGTGGCACCTGCCACGCCCAGCCTCGCTGCGGGTCGGCGTAGTAATGGAACTCGTCGGCCACGACCTGCCCGACGTCGGCCATCTCGCCTTCGCGCATCGCCAGGTTGGCGAGGATCTCGGCGGTGCAGCAGATGATCGGGGCATCGGCGTTGATCGCGACGTCGCCCGTGACCATCCCAACGAGCTCGGCACCGAACACGTCGACGAGGTCGAAGAACTTCTCGCTCACCAGCGCCTTGAGCGGTGCGGTGTAGTAACTCCGGCGACCCTCCGCGAGCGCGACCGTGTGTGCCGACATAGCGATCAGCGACTTGCCGGATCCGGTGGGGGTCGAGCAGATGACGTTCGCGCCGGAGGCGATCTCCAGCAGTGCGGTCTCCTGATGCGGATACAGCTCCAGCCCGCGCCCGGCCGCCCAGGCCGTGACCGCCTCGACCGCTTCGTCGGCGCCTTGGCCGGCCACATCCGCGAGCCTCATCGGGTCCCTTCGGGTTGGTCTCGGTCGTCGACGAGCCTATGCCCGGTCGCCAGCCCTGGCAGACCCCGGCCGTTGTCGGTGGCCAACGCAGTCACCAGAATCGCCAGGCCGAGGACACCGGCGGCGCCCTCGCCCCAGCCCGGGACCAGACCCAGGACCGTGTATCCGCCTATGCCGGTCAGATAGCGCAGCACCCGGGACAGGGCCGCCGGTTGTGGACTGCCGCGCCAATCTAGCCGGACTGCCAGATCGCCCACCGACCGCCCCGTCGCGAGCACCACGACGAGCCAGATCAGGGCCGTCACCACAGGTCCGATGTACGCGGCGGGCGCCTGCCCAATCTCCTCGCGGTCGTCCGCCATGTAGAGCAGCCAGGCGTTGACAGCCACCGATACAACGATCGTGGTCAGCAGAGTGCCCAGCAGGTCGAGCAGCATGGCCAGCAGTCGCCGCCGCTTGGTGACTGGGCGTGGGCGATCGGCGTCGGGGGACCGATCCAGACCGCGCAACCGGCGCGGCACCACCAGCCCGAGCAGCGACCCGATCACCGCGCCCGCGGTGTTCATCAGCAGGTCGTCCACGTCGAACACCCGGTAGGCGCAGTCGTACAGGCCCCACACGCCGGTCAGTTGGGTGAGTTCGATGAGCCCGGACACCGCCAGCCCCGCCATCCCTGCGAGAAGCGCCCCGCGACCGCCCAGCCACCGCACGAAGAACCCGAGGGGCACGAAGAGCGCCACGTTGAGCACCAATTGCAGCACCACCGGGTCGAGCACCAGCGCCCGCCACGATCCCGCGTGCTCGCTCCACACCCCGACGAGGTCGCGCAGGAACTGTCCGGGCTGCAGGTTGCGGCCCTGGCACACGAGGTCATCCGGGTCGGGCAACGGCAGCAGCGTGTAGGTCCAGATCGACCACGAGTACACGAGAGCCGCCGCCCACACGAGCGCACGTCCGAGCGTGACGGTGCCCCGCCGTCGATAGCTGATCGCCACGAACGGGACCAGCAGCGCGACCGCCGCCAGCACACCCAGTCCGATCGCCATGAGCGCGAGTGAGAGCTGGTCGGTCACGTGGGCGAGTCTAGGGACGCGGTTTCCCGAACAGCTCGATCAGACCGGTCGCACCGCCTCGCCACGTTGCTCCACAGCGACCGCAGCGTGGTGATGGACCGCGGCCGGATCGTGGGGGACGGATCATCCCGCAGGTTCGCCCAGGTACTGCGCCAGCGGGTCTGGCTGCCCGAGCCAGGGCGTCAGACCGGCTGCGTGCTCCCGCGGTGTGAGCAGGGCGGCTGCGAATGCCGACCGGATCGCGGAGGGGTCGGTGTCGTAGCCGATCACCGTCATATAGGTCTGCCTGTGCTCGCCCGCCCATGCTCCCGCGACGCCGATGCACACCTGTCCGCTGACCGACTCCCAGCCGCAGACCGAGTCGGGTCGGTTCGGCAGCCAGAAGCGGCCACGGCTGACGGCGCCCAGTGCTCCCATGGTGCGCACGGCGTGCAGCAGCCGGCCCGGGTGAAACGGCAGCTCGCTGTGCAGCTCCATCTCCCAGACGCCCGACGGCGCGACCATCGTCCCGTCGGGCATCGCCTCCGCGCGTGGCATCCCATGCCCGCGTCCCATGGTCTCGGGATCGCAGATGCGTTCGAGCTCCTCGTCGTCGTGTGTCACTGAGACGGCGCGGCTCAGCCAGGGCGCGCAGGCATCGGAGAGCACCGATGAGCTGGGGGAGCGGAGTGCGTCGATGACGTCCCGTGCCGCGCGGCCGCCGCCGGGCGCAATGATCGTGGCGGCACCGATGAGCTGGGCGACCACGGCATCGTCACCGTCGTCGAGGGCGTCGAGCAGGTGGCGAGCGGCGACCACGGCGGTCGTGCCCACGAGGCACGTGCCGTTGAGGGCGCCGCAGCGGACCGCAGCGCTCAGCGTCCGCGTGGCCGGCAGCAGCTCGGCACCGATCGGCAGCGCGAGCACGATGCCGCGAGGGTGCTCGTCGAGCTGCTCGACGATCGCCGGGACGGCGTCCTCACGCATCGCGCACCCGGCGCAGGCGTGCTCCAGCGGCACCGTCACCCGGCTCTCGCCGCTCGGTGTCACGACCCTCCGGATGAGCTCCGGTTCGCCCGAGCTGTCCGGGAGGAGCTCGTGGACGATTGCCACGTAGCCCGGCGCGTCCACCAGGGCGGTCATGATCGCGACATCGCGTTCGATCGGATCGGTGCTGGCCAGGACTGCGAGGGGTACGAGGGTGTCGAACATGGACGCCAGTCTATGTTGGATTGATAATCATTCGCAATAAGGCTACGATGGTCCCATGTCCACCTACTGCCAGCTCACCGGCGCGACTCCGCGATTCGGGCGCTCGATCTCTCACTCCCACCGGCGCACCTCGCGCCGCTTCAACCCGAACCTGCAGACGCGCCGCTATCGCATCCCGTCGTTGGGTCGCACGGTCAAGCTGACCTTGTCCACGAAGGCGATCAAGACCATCGACCGCATCGGCATCGAGGCAGCCGTGCTGCGCATGCGCGAGCGCGGGGAGGCGATCTGATGGCGCGCAAGGGACTCGACGTGCGCCCCAAGATCACGCTGCGCTCGAGCGAGGGCACGGGCTACGGGTATGTCACACGCAAGAACCGGCGCAACACTCCCGACAGGCTCGTGCTGCGCAAGTACGACCCGGTGGTCCGCCGGCACGTTGACTTCCGCGAGGAGCGCTGAGGTGGCGAAGAAGTCGAAGATCGCCCGCAACGACCAACGGCGCACCGTCGTCGAGCGGTACGCCGAGATCCGACGTGAGCTGAAGGCTGCGTCGGTCGACCCGCACCGGCCGCAGGCCGAGCGCGAGGCGGCCATGCGCGCCCTGCACAAGCTGCCGCGGGATGCGAGTCCCACGCGGGTGCGTAACAGGGACGTCAGCGACGGCCGCCCGCGCGGATATCTGCGCACGTTCGGACTGTCCCGCATCCAGCTGCGTGAGCGCGCCTTGCGAGGCGAGCTCCCCGGTGTGACGAAGGCGAGCTGGTGAGATGAAGGTGCGCTCATCGATCCGCTCGCTCGCCCGCAAGGAGGGTTCGAAGGTGGTGCGCCGGCGAGGCAAGGTCTACGTGATCAACAAGACCAACCCGCGCTGGAAGGTCCGGCAGGGCTGACCTGACGGCCGCGCCGCGTGGCGGCACGATCCTCCGCTGCTCCTGGATGATAATGATTGTCATGATGATTTACGTTCTCGCGCCGCGCCGTGACTGCTGAGCCGCTCTCGGCGATCCCCGCGGACCACGCGCGCGGACACCGCCCGGCACCCTCGACCCGTCGCTGGGACCGAGTGACGATACTCGTCGGCGTCCTGTCGCTGGTTCTGGTGATGTCGGTGCTCGCTGCCATCGGACTGGGTTCCGCAGCGGTCATGCCGGCCGACACCCTCCGCTACCTGTGGGCTGCCCTGACGGGCGGGACCATCTCGGCCGATGAGGTCACGCGATACCAGATCGTCTGGCAGATCCGCACCCCACGCGTGATTCTGGCCGCCGTGGTCGGAGCGGGACTGGCCGCCGTCGGCGCGGCGATTCAGGCGCTCGTGCGGAACTCGCTGGCTGACCCATACATCCTCGGGGTCGCCTCAGGGGCGTCGGTCGGCGCGGTGACGGTGTCGCTGTTCGGAGCGTTCTCGGCGCTCGGGATCTACGCCGTCTCGACCGGCGCATTCCTCGGTGCGATCGGCGCGACGATCCTCGTCTACACCATCGCCACCGGCAGGCTGGGCGTCAGTCCGCTGCGGTTGGTCCTGACCGGTGTGGCGCTCTCGTTCGGATTCCAGGCCGTGATGAGCGTGATGATCTACTTCGCACCGACCAGCGAAGCCACCGGGACCGTGCTGTTCTGGACGATGGGGTCGTTCGGTGCAGCCACCTGGGGCTCACTGCCGCTCGCGACCCTCATGGTCGGCGTCGGCATCATCGTGCTGCGACGCTTCAGCAGGCCGCTCGACGTCATGGCGCTGGGTGACGAGACGGCAGCAAGCCTCGGGATCGATGCGACACACACCCGCAGGGGTCTGTTCGTGGTGACGGCGCTGATGACCGGAGCGATGGTGGCCGTGAGCGGAACGATCGGCTTCGTCGGCCTCGTCATCCCCCACATCACCCGGATGTTGATCGGCTCGACCCATCGCCGGTTGCTGCTCGTCGCGCCGTTCTTGGGCGCCATCCTGATGGTGTGGGTAGACCTGCTTGCCCGCACGCTGGTCGCGCCACGGGAACTCCCGCTCGGCGTGCTGACGGCGCTCATCGGCGTCCCCGTGTTCATCTACCTGATGCGCCGCAGGGGCTACGTGTTCGGGGGCAAGTGATGGACCTTCAGCTCGACGACGTCAGCGTCACCATCGAGGGACGCTCGATCGTCGACCGACTCCACCTCCGGGCCGCAGCAGGCGAGATCGTCGGGCTCGTCGGACCCAACGGGTCGGGCAAGTCCACCGCATTGCGATGCGTGTACCGCGCGCTCAAGCCATCGGGCGGCGCCGTCTGGATCGGGGACGAGGACCTGTGGCGGCTCTCGCTTCGTGACGGCGCCCGGCGGATCGCTGCGCTCACGCAGGAAGGCGGCGCCGACTTCGACTTCACCGTCGAGGAGGTCGTCGCGCTCGGGCGGACCCCGCACAAGCCCGGGAACGAACCCCTGACCGCCGCCGAGCGGGAGCTGTGCGTACAGGCGATGGCGCAGATGGACGTCCTCGCTCTCGCAGAGCGTGGCATTCTCAACCTCTCTGGCGGTGAGAGGCAGCGTGTGCTGATCGCGCGAGCGCTGGTGCAGCAGCCGGATGTGCTCGTGCTCGACGAGCCCACGAACCATCTGGACCTCCGGCACCAGGTCCAGCTCCTGGGATATCTGCGCGGCTGCGGCCTCACCGTCGTCGTCGTGCTCCACGACCTGAACCTCGCGGCGGCGGCATGCGACCGAATCGGCGTGCTGGCGGGCGGCCGTCTGGTCGCTGACGGCACACCCGACGAGGTGCTGACCGAGGAACTCATCGCCGGCGTGTTCGGTGTCCGCACCTCCGTTGTGCGACATCCCCTGACCGGCGGACCGCAGCTGCTGTTCGCACTCGCAGAAGAGACGCCCCTGATGAAAGGAACACATCGTTGAGATCAACCAGAAGGCGGCGCGCTCGGGCCACCGGGCTCGTGGCGAGCGCCGTGAGCGCGATGGTGCTGAGTGGATGTGGCGCACAGGTCGAGGAGCCCGGCGGCGGGCAGACTGCGAACTCGACCGTGACGGTGAACCGCTGCGGTGAACCCGTGCCCTACACGACCCCGGAGCGTGCTGTGGTCTACGAAGGCGGGTCCGCTGACAAGATGTTCGCACTCGGCCTCACCGATCATGTCCTCGGGTACGTCATGCCCCCGGCCAATCCGCCGGTCAGCGAATCCCCCTGGGCAGCTGAGTACGAGGAGATCGCGTTCCTCTCCGACGACCTCCTCAATCGTGAGCTCGTGGTCGACGCCAACGCCGACTTCGTCGTCGCCGGATGGAACTCCGGATTCTCCGACTCGCGCGGCATCACCCCGGAGATCCTCGACACTCTCGGCATCCAGAGCTTCATGCACGCGGAATCCTGCTTCAACTATCCCGGGTTCCCCGAGCAGCACACCCCGTTCGACGGTCTCTACACCGACCTCGAACGACTCGGGCAGATCTTCGGTGTGGAGGACCGTGCGGCGGAGCTCATCGCCGACTACCAGGTGCGTGTCGCCAGCGTCCAGGAGCAGGCTCCCGACGGCGATCCGATCAAGGTCTTCCTCTACGACTTCGGCACCGACAAGCCGTTCACCGCCGCCAGGCAGGTTCCGCCGAACGACATCATCCGGTTCGCGGGGGGTGTGAACATCTTCGGCGACGTCGAGGCGCGGTGGACCGAGGCCAGCTGGGAGTCGGTCGTCGAGGCCGAGCCCGAGGTGATCATCATCCTCGAGTATCAGGACCAGCCTGCGCAGGAGAAGATCGACTTCCTGATGTCTCACCCGAGCGCCGCCACGATCCCGGCGGTGGTGAACGAGAACTTCTATGTTCTCGACTACAACGAGGCGATCTCGAGCCCGCGGAACATCGACGGGCTCGAAGGCTTCGCCGAGTATCTGCGCGAGTACGCCGAATCTCGCTGACCGTGCGTCCCGGGTGCCGGCCGTTCGTCGGTCGGCACCCGGCTTCACCCGAGGTTTCCCGTGCCATCGATCGACCCTGCTGCAGACTCGCTTCCGAGGACGCCGGACCGCGTCATCGTGCGCGCGCTCTGGCCGGTGCTCCTGGCCGCCGTCATCAGCCTGTTCCCCTTCACCATCTACTCGACGTTCCTTGTTCCTCTTGCCGAGACATCGGGGCAGGAGGTGTCCGTCGCCGGCGTCCTGCGCGGTCTGGGCGGGATCGCAGCAGTCCTGGTGGGCGTGGCCGCAGCGCCGCTTGTCGCGCGGCTGTCAGCCCGGCACACAACTGCCGCCGGCCTCGTCCTGCTCGCGGTGAGCGGACTCGTCGCGACCATCGGCACCCTGCCCGCGCTAGTGCTGTTCTGCCTCGGTACCGGCGCCGTGACCGCGGTCCTGACACCCACTCTGCTCAGGATCGCCGTCGCCACCTACCCCCGCCGGGGTGACTCCGGCAGGGCCGCCACCATCGTCACCGCCACACAGTCGCTGGCTGCCGTCCTCGCCGCCCCGCTGATCGGCGCCGTCGGTCTCTGGAGAGGCTGGCAGGGCGCGCTGTGGGTCACGGCGGGAGCGGCAGTTCTCATTGCGGCGCTCGCTCTTCGTTCGTCGGCGGCGGCCGCCGCCACGACCAGCGCGATGCCCGCGCTCGGGTACGTCGAGTCCTTTCGGCGATTGAGCCGCCGCCGTGATCTCCTCGCCGTCATCGCGATCGCGTTCCTGCGAACGACGTCGTTCATGGGCTACCTCGCGCTCCTCGCCGCTCACTACCACCAGCAGTTCGACCTCGATCCCATCGCCTTCACCTTGGTCTGGACGCTCAGCGGAGCATCCTTCTTCGCCGGCAACTTCCTCGCAGGACGGTGGGCTCGCGGACGAGGCGTCCGACATCGGCGCCTCCTCTGGGTCGGCCTCGTCGGTGCGGCGATTGCTGTCGCCGCCGTCTTCACGACCGACCTGCTGGTGGTCGCTCTGGTGGCCACTGCCGTGATGGGCTTCAGTCACGCCGTGGTGGCAGCAATCCTCACCACGCTGATCGCCGGCAGCGCAGGCGAGCTGACGGCTCCGACCTACAGCATCAGCGCCGCAGGCATGAGCCTCGGTGTGTTCACCGGCGCAGTCGCTGCGGGGCTCGGTCTCCACTGGGGCGGTGGCCCGGGCATGGCGCTCGCTCTCTCACTGCCCACGTTGTTCGCCGCTGCGCTGGTGCCGGCGGCCGCACGACCGCCGCAGATCGGCACCCGGGATCGACGTGCAGGCTCCCCGACACGCGGCGGATGATCGCGATGCTCGGACCCGTGACACGGGGCCGAGACGTAGCGGTGCGGGTACGACTGAAGGGCGGCCGAGATGAGGTGCGCCGGCCCGGCTGCGGAGCAGCCGCATTCGACATGAGCCCCTTCCACCCGCTACGTTCTATGGCTGTTCCGGCCCCAGGGGCGGATCGACGTAGATGCGCACGGTGAGAATTCATACGAAACGGGTGGGGTCGAGAGCATGCTGGACTTTGTGGCGGGGCGCTTCGACGAGATCGCCTTCGCCTCGGTGCAGCATCTGAGTCTCGTCGCCCAGTCGCTCGTCATCGCCACGGTCATCGGTGTCGGGATCGCTGCGCTGGTGTACCGCAACGCGACCTTCAGCTCGATCGCCAACGGCGTCACCGCGATCGGCCTGACGATCCCCGCGTTCGCGCTGATCGGCCTGATGGTCGCACCGCTCGGCTTCGGCGTGACGCCGGCGATCGTGGTCGTGGTGTTCTACGCCGTGCTGCCGATCCTGCGGAACGCCGTGGTGGGCCTCTCCGGCGTCGACGCCGCTCTCGTGGAGTCGGCACGCGGCATCGGAATGAGCCGGTTCCGCACCTTCTGGCGCGTGGAGCTGCCGATCGCCTGGCCGGTGATCCTCAGCGGCGTCCGCATCTCCGGGCAGATGGTCATGGGCATCGCCGCCGTGGCCGCGTTCGTGCTCGGCCCAGGTCTGGGAGGGCTGATTTTTCAGGGCCTGTCCCGGATGGGCGGCGCCGGCTCGATCGAGTCGATCGTGACCGCGGTCGTCGGCGTGATCCTGCTCGCTCTCGTGCTCGACCTCGTGCTGCTCGCTATCGGGCGGCTGACCACTCCGAAGGGAATCCGTGTCTGACATCGCTACCGCCCCGACCGAGGGCGACGAGAGCCAGATCACCGGGAAGTCGATCCGCCTCGAGGGTGTGACGAAGCGCTACCCCGGGCAGCAGCAGCCCGCCGTCGACGGCGTGACGCTCGAGATCCCCGCCGGTCAGGTGGTCATGCTGGTGGGACCGTCGGGTTGCGGCAAGACCACCACGCTGAAGATGATCAACCGGCTGATCGAGCCCACCGAGGGTCGGATCGTGCTCGGTGACGAGGACGTCACCGACATCGACGGCGACGAGCTACGACGCCGCATCGGCTACGTCATCCAGGCCGGCGGGCTGTTCCCGCACATGACGGTCGCGCAGAACATCGCGATCGTTCCCAAGATGCTCGGGTGGGACGCCAACCGCATCGCGGAGCGCACCACCGAGCTGCTCGACCTCGTCTCGCTGGACCCGGACACCTACCGCGACCGGTACCCGAAGGAGCTCTCGGGTGGTCAGCAGCAGCGCGTGGGCGTGGCTCGCGCGCTCGCCGCCGACCCACCCGTGCTGCTCATGGACGAGCCGTTCGGCGCGGTCGACCCGATCACGCGACAGCGGCTTCAGGACGAGCTGATCCGGATCCAGCACGAGTTGCGCAAGACGATCGTGATCGTCACCCACGACTTCGACGAGGCCGTCAAGCTGGGCGACTGGATCGTGGTGTTCCGCGAGGGCGCGCACATCGTGCAGTACGACACCCCCGATCGGATCCTCGCCGAACCCGCCGACGAGTTCGTCGAGTCGTTCATCGGCAGCGGCGCGGGCTTGAAGCAACTGGGCCTGCAGCGTGTGCGGGACGTCGATCTGGCCGAGGCGATCACCGTGCGCCCGGGCGAGCAGGCTGCCGACGCACTCGCTCAGGCCGAGAAGGCCGGGCACGGACACGTGGTGGTACTCGACGAGCGAGACCGCCCGCTCAGCTGGCCCTCACGGCGCGAGCTGTCGCGGATGACGACGATCTCGGCGGCTGCCGACCCACGGACTCCGATCGTCGGCAGCGGCGCCACGCTCAACGACGCGCTCGACGAGATGCTTGTCTCCAGCGCAGGCGCTGCCCTGGTCACCGGGCGGCGCGGCGCGTTCACAGGTGTCATCACGATCGAGGTGGTCATGGCGGCGATCAGCGCCGTGCGCACAGCTGCGGCCGATGACATGGCTGGGGCACCGGTCGGGACCAACGCAGCCACCGCCGTCGACGATCAGACGGTCACCGCCGGGCCTGCCGATGGCTGAGGCGCTCGCAAGCCCCGCGGACCTGCGGCCAGCCGCTCGCCCGTGGCGGCCGCTGATCATCCAGGTCACCGCCATCCTCGCAGTCGCCGCGCTGCTCGTGCTCTGGTTGCTGACCGCCGATCTCAGCGCGGTCGAGCGGGAGACGCTCAACGCAGCGTCGCTCGTCCAGCTGATCGGGCAGCACCTGTGGCTGACGCTTGTGGGCACCGTGATCGTGCTCGCCATTGCCGTGCCGTTGGGGATCCTGCTGACGCGGGGCCCGATGCGCAAGGCGGCCGGACCGGTGCTCGCGGTCGCCAATTTCGGGCAGGCAGCGCCCGCGGTCGGCCTGATCGTGCTGATCGCCGCCGCGCCGTTCCTTCCGGACGGCTTCTGGGCCGCGATCATCGCCCTGGTCGTCTACGCGGCGCTGCCGGTGCTCGGCAACACCATGATCGGGATCCGTGGTGTGGACCAGCGGCTGGTCGAGGCCGGCCGGGGGATGGGCATGACCGCCCCCGCCGTGCTGTTCCGTGTCGAGCTGCCGCTCGCGGTCCCGGTGATGCTGGCGGGGGTCCGCACCGCGCTGGTCCTGCTGGTGGGGACCGCGGCACTCGCGAGCTTCATCAACGGCGGTGGCCTGGGGCTGCTGATCACCACCGGAGTCAACCTGTACGAGATGCGGGTGCTGATCACCGGCGCCCTCCTCACAGCGCTGCTGGCGCTGCTGATCGACTGGGCGGGCCGCGTGGTCGAGCACGTGGCCCGGCCGAAGGGGATCTGACATGACCGCGACCACACCACGCAGGACGCGGCAACGAGGTGCCGTGGTCCTGGCCGCGCTGGCTGCCGGCCTGCTCGCCGGCTGCGGGCTCTACCCGGCCACCGCCTACACGCCGCCGGTCGCGCCCGGTTCGATCGAGGAGATCGGGGGCCTGCCCGACGACGCCGCGATCACCGTCACCGGCAAGAACTTCACCGAACAGCTCATCCTCGGAAAGATCGCGGTGATGGCCGCCCAGGCGGCAGGTTTCCAGGTCACCGACCTGACGAACGTTCCCGGCAGCGTGCCCGTGCGCGAGCTGATGCTCTCCGGCGAGGCCGACATCACGTACGAGTACACCGGGACGGCGTGGCTGACCTACCTCGGTCAGGCCGAGGGCATCCCGGACCAGCAGGAGCAGTGGCAGGCGGTCCACGACGCCGATCTCGAGAACGATCTCACCTGGTTGGCGCCGGGGCCGCTGAACAACACGTACGCGCTCGCCGTGCGCTCGGAGGCGGTCGAGGAGCTCGGCGGCATCTCGACCTTGAGCGAGATCGGTGAGCTGCCGGTCGAGGACCGGACGATCTGCGTGGAGCCGGAGTTCAACTCGCGAGCCGACGGGCTCGGCCCGATGCTGGAGGCCTACGACATCCCGCGCGGCGATCCGCAGGGCGTGCCGGACGACAACATCATGATCTTCGACACCGGCGCGGTCTATACGGCCACCGACCGGGGCACCTGCAACTTCGGCGAGGTGTTCACGACCGACGGCCGCATCGACAGCCTCGACCTCACCGTCCTGGAGGACGACCGCGGCTACTTCCCGGCCTACAACGTGGCGCCCGTGATCAACACCGAGACCCTGGAGACCTACCCCGAGCTCGAGGCGATCTTCGACCTGGTCACGGCCGAGCTCACGGACGAGCGCCTTCGCGAGCTCAACCTCCGGGTCGATGAGGGCGGCGAGCTGCCCGCCGACGTGGCTTTCGACTTCATGGTCGAGATGGGCTTCATCACCGAACCCTGATGGTCAGCCTGGCGCGACGGCCAGCGACTGTTGTAGCCCATCGCGCGAGTGCACGCCGAGCTTGGCGTACGCACCTGCGAGGTGGCTGTCGATCGTGCGCACCGAGAGCACGAGTCGCTGTGCGATCGCCTTGCTCGTCATGCCGCCGGCGGCGAGGACCGCGATCTCCCTCTCCCGACGGGTCAGTCGTGCGGCAGGGGCGAGGCCGGGCAGGTGGACACCGACCTCGTGCAGTGATGCGCTGGCCTCCGCAACCTGCCGGGGCTGCCGCGCGATCAGGGCACACAGGTGTGCGACCAGTGCGGAGTTGCGACGCCCCTGGACCCGACTGGACAGCCATGTCACACGGTCGGCCAGCGAACCGGAGCTGAGCACCTCGCGCGCGGCGTCCAGTCCCGCGGTGACCACAACCCGGTGCAGCGCCTCGAGCTCGATCGCCCACTGGCCGTCGCGGGCGGCTGCACGCGCCAGCCGGGCAGCGACCAGGGACGCTCCGGCGTCCTGCATCCAGATCAACGTGTCGAGCGCATACAGGTCGAGGTAGGCACCGGCCACCTGCGAGCACCGCCGCGGTGTGGCGTCGAGCTCATCGAGAAGGGTCCGCGCGCTCAGCGCCTCGCCCGAGGCGGCCGCGACCATCGCCTCGACGGCGAGCGTGTAGGAGAGGATTCCCAAGGAGTCCCGCCGCCGCAGCCGGGCATTCGCGGCTCGGAGGTCATGGCGCGCGCCGACCCAGTCGGCGCGTGCTGCGGCGAGGACTCCGCCACGCTGGTGACGGCTCACCATGTCGATCATTCCGCGGCCCAGCGGTCCGGTGCTGGCTGCGAGCGTGATCTCGCCCGCGAGCACCAGTGTGAAGAACCGCGCGAGCGTGAACGTGGCCGGCTCCCAGCGGTGCAGCCCTGGGTGCTCCGCGATCACCGGCAGGAACTGCTGACTGAGCTGCTCGGCCTCTGTGGGACGCCCAGCCAGGGCCATCGCGAAGATCGTCGGGCCGACGAGCGGCACCACATCCTCGGGATGCTCGGCCGCATGCAACGTCTCGACGGCGAGGTCGAGCATCTCGGGGTGTCGTCCGCCCCAAGCCATGTGAGCCAGCCGGAGCGCCTCGACTGCCTCCACGGCGCGCGCAGCGCTCTCGCTGCCGCCTGCGCGCTGTTTCAACCACCGTGCGGACACCTCGAGCATCGTGAGCGTCGGGCCGAGCGCGCTGCCGAGGAAGTGACGGACCATCGCCTCCAGCCGCACGGTGCGGACATAGGCGTCGCACGCGTACTCGCCGTCGGCGTCGGGCGCCTCGAGCGCGGTGCGTGCCTCGGCGAGGTCGGTGAGCGCGGCCTCTGTGTCGCCCAGATGCAGGTGCGCATCGGCCCGGGCGGTGAGGATCGCGACGGCCTCACTGCCGGCGGTGGCGCGGAGCAGGGCAGCGCTCGTCAGCTCGAGAGCCGCGTGAGGGTCGTCGGCCCGGACCGCTACCCCGCATGCGCGCAGCAGTCGCGGGACCGAGACGTCGAGCTGCGCATCGATGCTGCGCGAGACCAAGCGCACGGGGTCGTCGGCGGCTGTCCGCTCGCGTTGCCCCCACTGGTCGGCACGAATCAGCAGCTGCCGGCGCCGGCGGGTACCGATCAGGGCACAGATCGCGTCGGCCAGGATCGGGTGCACCACCTCGTATTGCGCGCCCGCCTCGTCGCCGGCGGGCGAGGGCCGGAGCATCCCGAGCCGGAGCAGCCGATCCCGGATCTGGTCCGTCATCTGCGCCGCAGGGATCGGACCGGAGATCGCGGCCAGCTCGACTGCGTCCCGTTCGTCCTGAGCGAGGTGGCCCAGATCGTGGAGCGCCGAGTCGAGCAGCCGCGGGCTCAGTGTGGCGACTCCGGTCCAGACCCAGATGCCGTCGTCGCAGACGAGCATCTGGCGCTCGCGCTGGTCGCGCACGAGCTCACAGAGATAGAACGGGTTGCCACGGCTCGCGACCCAGAACCGGTGCACCGTGTCCGCCGTAGGGAAGCCGCCGAGGAGCTCGACGAGCAGGGTCTCGACACCCGCGGTGTCCAGCGGGCGCACGGTGAAGCGGCTCGCCTCGGTCAGACCTGTGAACATGCGGCCGAGACTCGGGTCGGCGCGGCTGGTCGCCACCAACGTCACCTCGGGGCGGGCGACCAGGCGGGTCACGACGTCAAGGGCGACGTCGTCGACGAGCTGAGCGGCCTCGAGCCGTACCAGCACGCGCGCCGCCGCACCGTCCGAGGTCGACCACGCCCAGAGGGCATCGGCTGCCGCCTCCGGGTCGTGCCGGGCACCTCCGGCCTCGAGGAGATGGTCGAGCGGTCCACGATCGCCGCTGCGTGTCCCGCCGAGCACGGCGCGGTTCAGGTCGACGACGCGCGTGCCGGGTGGTGGCCCATCGCGCAGGGCGGCGTTGACCAGATGGGTCTTGCCGATGCCGGCCTCGCCCAGCACGACGACATGCTGCCCGTTCTCCAGCGCACCACGGATGCCCTCGGGGCGGGTGCGCTGCCGCGACGCTCCCGCGGCGCTCGCCGCAGCCTCAGGTGAGAGCATGGCTCAGGTCCTCCCGCGAGGTGACACCGAGCTTGGTGAAGGCGTTGGCGAGGTGGCTGTCGACCGTGCGGGCGGAGAGCCCGAGCCGGTCCGCGATCACGCGGCTGGTCAGGCGAGCGCGTGCCAGCGCCGCGATCTCACGCTCGCGATGCGTGAGCGCCAGCGCCTGGCGGCCGGGTGGTAGCCACAGCCCACGCCGGTTGAGCTCGCGTTCGGCGATCTCGACGAGGTCGCCGTCCTGCTGTCGCAGCGCGTGGGCGTGCTGCACGAGCGCCGCCGCCCGGGCGGACCGGACGCGTGCGCGGATCTCCTCGATCCGCGTCATGGCTGCCACGTCGGTCGGCAGGTCCTGCCAGCGGCGGAGCACCAGCACGCGGTGCAGCGCCTCCAGCTCGATCCGGGTGAGCTGCTGTGCACGAGCCCAGCCGACGAGCTCACGCGCGGCCGCCGGTGCCGCCGCGTCGCGCAACCAGAGCAGGGCGTCCAGCCGCAGCAGGCGAGTCTCGCCGGTCAGGGTCGCGGTGCGGCCACAGGAAGGCACATCGGCCTCGGCGAGCAGCGCACGGGCGGCGTCGGCCTCGCCGCACGCTGCCGCGGCCAGTGCCTCTGCCACCAGACCGAACGGGCTGGCGGCGTCGCTGCCTGCGTTGGCGCGGGCGTTGGCCGTGCGCAGGTCTCGGCGCGCCGGTGACCACGCACCGTTGGCGGCCGCCACCAGACCGCGACCCAGATGAGCACCCGCCCATGGGGTGGTGTCCAGCGCCGACGACGGTGGGCCGTCGATGTCGGCGATCTCACCTGACCACAGCTGCGCGAAGAACGCCACGACGGCGAGCTCGCTGCTCGACTCCCGGCGGCGGTCGCTGTTGGCCACTGCCACGGGTCGGTACCGGGTCACGAGGCGGGCGGCGTCGGCGAAACGCCCGGCTTGCAGCAGACCCAGTCCGGTGGGGCACACGAGCGGCAGCACCAGGTGCGCGTCGTGGCCGTCCTCGAGCACGCGCACCGCCGCCGACTGGGCCTCGGTGTGCCGGCCCGCGTACCCGAGCAGCGTGAGCCGGGCGACCTCGAGCTCGCGCTCGCGGCGGGGCCGGTCCGGACGGTGTGCGAGCGTGGCCAGCCACGCCGTCCCGTCGGCGATGGCGGCGAGCGCGGCATCGACGCCGTCGTCGCTGTCCTGCGCGAGCGCGGCACGCAGCCTGGTGACTCCGACGACGAGGCCGGGTACCTGGTCGTCCTCCGGTTCGGACCTCGCATGGCTCAGCAGGCGGGGCAGGGCGACATGGAGGTCGCCGATCGCGGCGTCCGGGCGGTTCAGCGACTGGTGGGCGAGCGCGCGGTCGAGCAGTAAGGCGATGGTGTCGATCTCGCGGAGGTCGGCCGACACCGTCGGCGCCAGCGCTGCGTCGACGATGGCGACGACGTCGTGCGGTCGGTCGTGCGCGGCGGCCTCGGCGACGCTCGAGCGGACGCGCGCGGCCGAGATGGCGACACCCTCGGCCAGCACCAGCAGCACGGTCTGCGGTCGCAGCGGCGGTCCACTCCGCGGCTCGACCGTGCGCTCAAGGATCTCTCGACGGACCGGCGCCGGGGTGTCGTGGCGCACGACCTGGCCGAGCAGCCGGTGCGGCAGCTCGAGCATCACCTCGGACTGCTCACGGGGCGAGATCGTCCGGACCAGACCCCGCCCGAGAAGCTCCTCGAGGGGCCGGTGACCGGCGTCGTCCAGCACGATCGACAGCCGGAGCGGTCCGAGGAGCGAAAGCGCCCGAAGCGTGAGCATCGCCTCAGGTGAGAGCCCGTTGAGGTCGCGGCGCACCAGTCCGAGCAGCCGTGGGGTGAGCGGGGGCGCGCCCGTCAGCGTCCAGGCGCCGTCGTGATTCTGCAATGTCCCCGCGTCGCGGTGGTCGGTGACCAGCTCCCGCAGATGGAAGGCGTTGCCGTTCGTCTCGTCCCAGAGCACGCGCGCTGTCACCGGCGGCACGGCGCCATCGAGGAGGGACACCAGCATCGCCTCGGCGTCGGCGGGGGACAGGTCCGGGACGTCGATCCGATCGAGCACGTCGTCGCGCCACAGCTCGTGCCAGGGCGACAGCGAGCCGGCGACCGGGCGCGCGGTCACGACCGGCAGCACCTCGCCGCGGCGGGCCAGTACGGCGATCACCTCGGCACTGGCCCGGTCGAGCAGGTGTCCGCCGTCGACGAGCAGGAGCGCGGGCTGGTCGCCGGCGTCGGGTAGCAGAGACCGACGCAACACGGTCATGGCCTCCGCGTCGGTTGCCGGCCGCTCGGGGTGGCCGAGGAGATGTGCGATCCCGGCGAACGGAGCGGTGAGCGGCGCCTGCAGGGTCGACGTCCTCGCGCCGCGCCCCGGGTCCGGGAGGCCGTTGCTGC